>NZ_CM001442.1:7551011-7784016 GCF_000244915.1 Bradyrhizobium sp. WSM471
CCGCTGGCGGCCGAGGCCGGCATCGCGCAGATCATGGGCGGCGAAGCCGCCGAGCTGACGCAAGGCGGAAACAAATTCCTGTTCCGCACCTCGTTCGGCCAGCAATCGTCGATGCCGAAGGTCGCCAAATACATTCACGACGACATGAAGGCGAAGTCAGTCGCGGTGGTCTGGGTCAACAATGACTTTGGCCGCGGCGGTCGCGATGTCGTCGTCAAGGAGCTCGACCGTCTCGGCTCCAAGGTCGTCGCCGATCTCTCCACCGAGGCGGGCCAGGCCGATTTCGCCGCCGACGTCGGCAAGATCAAGGCCGCCAATCCCGACGCCGTGTTCGTCTATTTGAACGAGGAAGAGAGCGCACGCATCCTCAAGGAGCTGAAGCGCCAGGGCGTCACCGCGCCGCTGATGGGCGAGACCACGCTGATCGGGCAGAAGGTGATCGAGCTCGCGGGCGATGCCGCCAACGGCGCGCGCGGCCATGTCGGCCTCACCACCGATGCGCCGGTCGACCTGATCAAGGCGTTTCGCGACAAGTTCGCGAAGAAGTACAATTACGTGCCCGACCATAACGGGCTGAAAGGCTATCTCGCGGTCTACATGGTGAAGGCCACGACCGAAAAGATGGGCAAGGTGGACTCCAAGGCGTTCGCCGACACGCTGCACGGCCTGACCATCAAAGCCGCGGACGAGCCGGGCATCCTGATGGACGTCACCTTCAGCGACACCGGCGACATCGACCGCCAGAGCTTCTTGGTCGAGGTGGTCGAAGGCAAGCAAGTGGTGAAGCAGGTGCTGCCGAAGGCGAAGTGAGGTGTTCTTCGCCTCTCCCCGCGTGCGGGGAGAGGTCGGAATTTGCGCAAGCAAATTCCGGGTGAGGGGGAGCTCCACGAGTCCAACTCTCAGCGACCTCGCGGAGGCTCCCCCTCACCCCGACCCTCTCCCCGCAAGCGGGGAGAGGGAGAAGAGAGAGAGGGGAAAATGTCCAATCTGTTCGATCTTCTGGTCGCTGGACTTGCCACCGGCGCGATCTATGCGCTGGTCGCGGTCGGGTTCACGCTGCTGTGGCAGACCTCGCAGACCATCAACTTCGCGCAGGGCGAGTTCGTGATGCTGCCGGCGTTCCTGATGCTCGCGGCGATGCATGCCGGCGCGCCGTTCTGGCTCGCGATCATCCTCGGCATCCTGCTCTCGATGCTCCTGCTCGGCCTCGCCTTCAAGATGCTGCTGGTGGATCCGATGATGCGCCACGGCGTGCTGCCGCTCGCGATCGCGACCATGGCGCTCGCGATCGGCCTCAAGGAGGCTGTAAAACAGTTCTTCAGCGCCGAAGCCTCACCCTTCCCCTCGATCGTGCCGACCGGCGACGTCTCTATCCTCGGCCATGCCGTCTCGCTGCAAAGCATCGGCGTCCTCGTCCTCGCCATCCTTGCCGTCTTCGGCTTGACTGCGCTTCTCAACCGCACCTCGCTCGGCCACCAGATGCAGGCGGCGGCGCAGAACCCGACGGTGGCGCGCATCATCGGCGTCCCTGTCGAGCGCATGATTCTCCTGACCTTCCTGATCAACGCGTTCCTGGTCGCTCTCGCGTCGCTGTTGATCACGCCGATCTACCTCGCGAAATTCACGTCCGGCGAGGTGCTGGGCCAGGCCGCCTTCATCGCCGCGATCGTCGGCGGGTTCAACCAGGTGCGCGGCGCGATCGCAGGCGGCCTCCTGATCGGCGTGCTCGACAATCTCGCGGCCGCCTATGTCTCGACGCAGTACCGCGCCGCCGTGCCTATGATCTTCCTGATCGCCGTCATCCTGTTCCGGCCGCAGGGCCTGCTCGGCCGCGCCGAGGAGCGCACCGTATGAGCGGCTTCGCCAAACCTCTCAAGATCGCGTTCGGCCTCACCGTCGTCGCTGCGCTGATCGTCGTCCCCATGAACTTCAACCGCTATGGCCTGTTCATCCTGAGCCAGTGGGCGGTGATGGCCATCGCCGCAATGGGCCTCAACCTCACGCTCGGCTATGCCGGCCAGGTCTCGCTGGCGCAGGGCGCCTTCGTCGGCATCGGCGCTTACGCCGCGGCGATCATGACCACGCATGGCTGGCCGCTGCCGGCGGCGATCGTCGTCGCGATCGCCTTGAGCTTCGCGGTCGGCTGGGTGCTCGGCTATCCCGCGCTGCGGGTGCAGCACCACTACCTCGCCTTCGTCACGCTTGCCTTCTCCACGCTGGCCTTCCTGGTATTTCGCAACGAGAGCTGGCTCACCGGCGGCATCTACGGCATCTCCAACATTCCGCGTCCGCACATCTTCGGCATCGCCACCAACAAGCCGCTGCCGTTCTACTATGTCTGTCTCGGCTCGCTCGCGATCGTGTCGCTCGCGGTGTGGTGGCTGATCCGCTCGCCCTGGGGCCGCGCCTTCATGGCGCTGCGCGAAAACCCGCTGCGGGCGCAGTCGCTGGGCGTCGACACGCGACGCTATACGCTGATGGCGTTCGCGATCGGCTCCGCGCTCGGTGGCGTCGCCGGCGCGCTCTATGCGCCGCTGACGCAATATATCGATCCCGTGCCGTTCAACCTGTCGCTCTCGCTCGACCTCCTGATGATGGTGATCGTCGGCGGCGCCGGGTTCTTCCTGGGTCCGTTCCTGGGCGCGATGATCGCCGTGCTGTTGCCGGAATGGCTGCGCTTCACCGAGGGCTATTATCTGATGCTCTACGCGATCGCGGTGATGGGGCTGCTGATCTGGTCGCCGACCGGCATTTTGGGAATCCTCGACCGCTATCTCGCCGAGCGGCGAACCAAGGCGGCCTCCGCCCAGCGCGCCGTCGCAAAGTCCCGGCTGGAGACGGTGCAATGAGCGCGGTCCTCGAAGTCACCGACATCAGGAAGAATTTTGGCGGCATCAGCGCCGTCGGCGGCGTCTCTTTCGACGTCCGCGAGGGCGAGATCCTCGGCCTGATCGGACCGAACGGCTGCGGCAAGTCGACCCTGTTCAACTGCATCCTCGGCCAGCTCACGCCGAGCGGCGGCGAGGTCAAGCTCGACGGCAAGGTCGTCACGGGGTTGCGACCCGCCGAGCTCAACAAGCTCGGGGTCAGCCGCACCTTCCAGCTCCTGCAGGTGTTCCCAAAACTCTCGGTGCGCGAGAACCTGATCCTCGCGGGACAGGAGCACCAGGGCAGCATGGCCTCGCGCCTGGTCGGCCGCTCCGATGCCGGCCTGACGGAGGCCGCCAACCAGATGATCGGCTTTTTCAAGCTCGATCATCTCGCCGACGAGCCGGCCGGCGGACTTTCCTACGGCCAGCAAAAACTGCTCGACGCCGCAATGGCCTTCATGGGCGGGCCGCGCCTGGTGCTGCTCGACGAGCCCGCCGGCGGCGTGAACCCGTCGATGTTGACGGACCTGAAGGAGCGGCTGGTGGCGATCAACCGCGAGAAGAACGCCACCTTCGTCGTGATCGAGCACAACATGGAATTCGTGATGTCGCTGTGCTCGCGCGTGATGGTGATGGCCGAGGGCAAGGTGCTGGCGATGGGACGACCGGACGAGGTGCGAAAGAACCCCGCCGTGATCGAAGCCTATCTCGGACATTAGGGAGAGCCAACCATGAGCGATCCGATCCTCTCGGTTCACAATCTCGTCGGCGGCTACGGCAAGATGACGATCCTGAACGGCACCACCTTTGCCGTGCCGCAGGCGACCATCACCACCATCATCGGCCCGAACGGCGCCGGCAAGTCGACCGTGTTCAAGGCGATCTTCGGCCTGCTCAAGCTGCGCGAGGGCAAGATCAATTTCGCCGGCCGCGACGTCACCAATTTGAGCCAGCGCGCGCTGCTTAATGCCGGCATCTGCTACGTGCCGCAGGGCCGCAACATCTTTCCCGAGTTGTCGGTGCGACACAACATCGAGCTTGGCGGCGTTTCCGCGGGCAAGGGCATCGACCTACAGAGCCGGATCGAGGCTGCGCTCGACCTGTTCCCGGCGCTGCGGCGGAAATCACCGCAGCAGGCCTCCACACTGTCCGGCGGCGAGCAGAAGCAGCTCGAAATTGCGCGCTCGCTGCTGCTCGAACCGAAGCTCGTGCTGATCGACGAGCCCTCGATCGGCCTGTCGCCGCTGATGGTGCAGCAGACTTTCGACATCCTGAAGAGCTTGCGCGACCGCGGCGTCACCATTCTGATGATCGAGCAGAACGCACGCTCGGCGCTGGAGATTTCCGACATCGGCATCGTGCTCGAACTCGGCCAGACCCGCATCGTCGACGGTGCGAAGCGCATTTTGAATGATCCCCGCATCGGACAATTGTTTCTCGGCGGCGCGATGGAGGACAACGCAGCATGACCAAACGCTCGATCGCAACGGTCTCTCTCTCTGGCGCTCTCGACGAAAAGCTCCGCGCCATCGCATCCGCCGGATTCGACGCGGTCGAGATTTTCGAGAACGATCTGCTGTCGTTCGGCGCCGGCCCGCGCGACATCGCAAAGCTCTGCCGTGACCTCGACCTAGAAATCTGCGCGTTTCAGCCGTTCCGCGATTTCGAGGGCATGCCGGAGCCGCAGCGTTCGCGCAACTTTGCCCGCGCCGAACGCAAGTTCGATCTGATGCAGGAGCTCGGCACCGATCTGCTGCTGATCTGCTCCAACGTGTCGCCGGCCGCGCTCGGCGGCATCGACCGCGCCGCGGATGATTTTCGCGAGCTCGGCGAGCGCGCCGCCAAGCGGTCTTTGCGCGTCGGCTACGAGGCGTTGGCCTGGGGACGCCACGTCAACGATTACCGCGATGCATGGGAAATCGTGCGGCGCGCCGATCACCCCGCGATCGGAATCATTCTCGACAGCTTTCATGCGCTGGCCCCCGGCTTTCCGGTCCGCGCGATGGCCTCGATCCCCGGCGACAAGATCTTCCTGGTCCAGCTTGCGGATGCGCCGAAGCTCGAGCTGGACATCCTCTCCTGGAGCCGGCACTTCCGCTCCTTCCCTGGCCAGGGCGATCTGCCGGTCGGCGAGTTCATGGCGGCGATCGCGGCGACCGGCTATGCCGGGCCGCTGTCGCTGGAGATCTTCAACGACCAGTTTCGCGCCGGCTCGGCCGTGCAGACCGCGGTCGACGGCCTGCGTTCGCTGATCCTGCTGGAGGACCAGCTTGCACCGGATTGGCCAAAGCTCGTCAGCGAGCCCTTGGCGCCCAAGCCCAAAAGTGGAGGCACGGGATTCATCGAGTTTGCCGTCAACGAGACCAAGGCCGGCGAACTCGCCCGCCTGCTTGCGCAGCTCGGTTTCCGCAAGACCGGCAAGCATCGCAGCAAGGCGGTGGAGCGCTGGTCGCAGGGCAAGGTCGAGCTCGTCGTCAACTCCGAGACCGACGGCTTTGCGCATTCGCACTACGTGACGCATGGCCCCGGCGTCTGCGCCATCGCGCTCGACGTCGACAATGCCGGCCTCGTTATGCAGCGCGCCGAAACACTGAAAGCGCACACCTTCTACCAGCCGGTCGGACCGGGCGAGCTCGAGATTCCCGCAATTCACGGCGTTGGCGGCAGCCTGCTGTATTTCCTCGATCAGGCCGGCAAGAACTGGGACACGGATTTCGAACAAGTCCCGAGCGACGCTCGCGCGGACGCCCTGTTGGCCGTCGATCACATCGCGCAATCGATGCCCTATGACGAGATGCTGTCGTGGCTGCTGTTCTACACCGGCATCCTCGACCTCGAGCGGCTGCCGCAGATGGAGATCGCTGATCCCAGAGGGCTCGTGCAGAGTCAGGCCGTCATCAACGGCGACCAGAGCCTGCGCTTCGTGCTCAACGGCTCATCCGCCAACCGCACGCTGCCGGCCCGCTTCATCTCGGAATTTTTCGGCTCGGGCGTGCAGCACGTCGCATTCACGTGCCGGGACATTTTCGCGGCGGTCGCGGAGATGCGCAAGCGCGGCGCGGATTTCCTGGATATCCCGGATAATTACTACGACGACATCGAAGCCAAATACGACCTCGCACCCGAGCTGATGACGCAGCTGCGCGCCAACCACATTCTCTACGACCGCGAAGGCGACGGGGAGTTCTTCCAGGTCTATACCCACATCTTCGACGAGCGGTTCTTCTTCGAGATCGTGGAGCGACGGGATTATCAGGGCTTCGGCGCGGCCAATGCCGGGATTCGGCTTGCGGCGCAGGCGCGCGAAGTGCGGCCTGCGAGCATGCCGCGGGTGTAAGCTCTCTTTTTCCCTCTCCCCTTGTGGGAGAGGGTGGATCGCCGCAAGCGGCGAGACGGGTGAGGGGTTCTCTCCGCTAACTCGATAGACTTTGCTTTGCGGAAACAACCCCTCATCCGGCGCTTCGCGCCACCTTCTCCCACAAGGGGAGAAGGTGCAGCAACGCTTGCGGCTACACCGCCCTCACTTCATCGCGCATTTGTCGTGGAAGCGATCCTGGTCGTTCTCGACGATGGTGGCGACCGTCTTCAGGGAGAGCTGGCCTTCGCCGTCCTTGACCACGTCCTGGAGGTAGAAGTTCTGCACCGGGATGTGATTCTTGCCGTACTTGAAGGGGCCGCGCAGCGATTTGAAGTTGGCCTTCTCCATCTCGGCCTTCATCGCTTCCTTCTTGCTGGTGTCGCCCTTCACCGCGACCACGGCGCTGTTGACGAGCTGGGCCGCGTCATAGGCTTGCGCGCCGTAATAGGTCGGGCGCAGCCCGGGGTACTTCTTGCGATAGTCGGCGACGAAGCGCTTGTTCTGCTCATTGGGCAGATCATTCACCCATTCCTGCGCGCCGGGAACGCCGAGCGCGTTCTCCTTTTGCAGCGGCAGCGACAGCTCGTCGACGGTGAAGGCCGTGTAGAGCGGCATCGTGCTCTTCAGCCCGGCCTGCGCATATTGGTTGAGGAACTGCACGCCGGCTGCACCCGGATAGAACACGAAGATCGACTCGGCGCCCGAGGCCCGCGCCTTGGAGAGCTCGGCGGAGAAGTCGAGCTGGCTCGGCCAGACCGTGTATTCCTCGCCCTTGACCTCGCCCTTGAACGTGCTCTTCACGCCCGCGAGCATGTCCTTGCCGGCGGCGTAGTTCGGGCCGATCAGGAACACGCTCTTGACGCCCTTCTGGTTCATGTAGAGACCCATCGCGGCCGGCGTCTGGTCGTTCTGCCACGAGGTCGAGAACACGTAGGGCGAGCAGAGCTCGCCCGCGAGCTGCGACGGACCGGCATTGGCCGAGATCAGGAAGGTCTGCGAATCCACGGCGGTCTTGAGCGAGGCCAGCAGCACGTTCGACCAGATGTAGCCGACGATGAAGTCGACCTTGTCGGACTGCACCAGCTTCTCGGTCTTCTGCTTGCCGACGTCGGGCTTCTGCCCGTCGTCCTCGTAGATCACCTCGACCGGCTTGCCGTCCATCTTGCGGCCGATGTGATCCAGCGCGAGCTCGAAGGAGTTGCGCATGTCGTTGCCGATCACGGCGGTCGGGCCGCTGAAGGTCGAAACGAAGCCGATCTTGATGGTGTCGCCGGCGGATGCCGGGCCTGCCAGCACCAGCGCAGCCGCGCCCGCCAGCCAGAATGCCGTTCTCATAACCACTCCCCTCCATATTATTATGCCCGCAAGCGGGGTGATTGCCGCCCCGGGTCATCTCTATTGAACGCAAAATCTGTCGCGCCGCCAATGGCTCAGCGCCCGCCCTGCACCATATTTCGCCCAGAACGGCGATAGCAAGAAATATAATTCTACTTACTTAGACGGAGGCTGCGGCGCTTTTTCGCGGGACAGCGATACACTCGATGCCCTTGGCCTATGCAGCGATTGATGACGGCTATTGGACCGCCGCGCCTGATCAGCGTTTAGATGAGGATAGTACCGCGAGATTTGGAGGGGCGCATCATGACCACGACACCGCATCGCGTCGTCATCGTCGGAGCCGGTTTCGGCGGGCTGGAGACGACCTACCGGCTCGCCGGCAGCCCGGTCGAGATCACGCTGATCGACCGCCGCAACCATCATTTGTTCCAGCCGCTGCTCTACCAGGTCGCGACCGCCTCGCTCGCCACCAGCGAGATCGCCTGGCCGGTCCGGCACCTGATGCGCGACCGGCGCGATGTGACGACGCTGTTTGCGACCGTCAGCGGCGTCGATGCCGACAGGCGCTGCGTGCTGATCGACGACGGCAGCGAGGTGCCTTACGACACGCTGGTGCTCGCCACCGGCGCGCGGCACGCCTATTTCGGCCACGACGAATGGGAGCAGTTCGCGCCCGGCCTGAAGACCCTGGAGGACGCGACGACGCTGCGGCGTCACATCCTGGTGGCGTTCGAGCACGCCGAGCGCGAGACCGATCCGGCCAAGCGCGCGGCGCGGCTGACCTTCGTCATCGTCGGCGCCGGCCCCACCGGCGTGGAGCTCGCGGGGACAATCGCCGAGATGGCGCACCACACCTTGCCAGCCGACTTCCGCAACATCGACACCAACAAGGCGCGCGTGGTGCTGATCGAGGCGGGTCCTCGCGTGCTGGCAGGCTTTCCCGACGACCTCTCGGCCTACGCGCAGGCCTCGCTGGAGAAGATCGGCGTCGAGGTCGTGCTCGGACAGGCCGTCACCGAGATCAATCGCGAGGGCGTGGTGTTCGGCGGCAAGCTGCTCGAAGCCAAGACACGAATCTGGGCCGCCGGCGTGCGCGCCTCGCCCGCGGCCGAGTGGCTGGGCGCCCCGGCCGATCGTGCCGGACGGGTGCAGGTCGAAAACGATCTTACGATCCCCGGTCATCCCGAAATCTTTGCGATCGGCGACACCGTTCTGATCAACGCCTGGGACGGCAAGCCCGTGCCAGGCATCGCGCCGGCCGCCAAGCAGCAGGGCCGTTACGTCGCCGAGACCATCAAGGCGCGGCTGCGCAAAGAGCCGACGGGCCCGTTCCGCTACAAGCACTCCGGCAGCCTCGCCCAGATCGGCAAACGGCTCGCGGTGATCGACTTCGGCCGCATCAAGCTGCGCGGCACCATCGCGTGGTGGATCTGGGGCATCGCCCACATCTACTTCCTGATCGGCTTGCGCCACCGCCTCAGCGTCGCGCTGAGCTGGCTCTGGATCTACGCCCGCGACCAGCGCGCAGCCCGGCTGATCACGCAGGGATCGAGCAAGGTGGTGTAGTTCTTTTCCTTCTCCCCTTGCGGGAGAAGGTGGCATAGGCGGCCTTCGGCCGCCGTTCTTGAAAACGCCGATGCTTCGCATCGGCTATGGCGCCGGATGAGGGGTCTGTCTCAGCGCGTGAGATTGTGCGCGAGGAGAGAACCCCTCACCTGGCTTCGCTTTCGCGAAGCCACCCTCTCCCGCAAGGGGAGAGGGAGCAGCAGCGCCCGCTGAAACTCTAGCCCTACTTCACCAACTGGCACCCACCTTGCGCCAGCGGTCGAAACGCCTGGTCCGCCGGGATCGTCGAGACCAGCTTGTAATAGTCGTAGGGATATTTCGACTCCTCCGGCTTCTTCACCTCGAACAGATACATCGGATGCACGACGCGGCCGTCCTGGCGGATCGCGGTGTCGCCGAACAGCTTGTCCTTGCCCTTGAACTTCTTCATCTCGGGCACGGCGTCCTTGGCATTGTCGCTGCCGGTCGCGGCGACCGCGTTGAGATAGGCGAGTGTGGAGGCATAGACCCCGGCCTGGTTGCCGCTCGGCATCTTGCCGTTCATCCCGGGCCGCGCGGCGAACCGCTTGGCGAAGGCGCGGGTGTCGTCGTTCATGTCCCAGTAGAAGGCCTCCATGAGCTGAAGCCCTTGCGCGACCTTGATGCCCATGCCGTGGACGTCGTTGATGAAGAGCAGGAAGGCGACGAGCTTCTGTCCGCCCTGCTGGATCCCGAACTCGGCAGCCTGCTTCACCGCGTTGATGGTGTCGCCGCCGGCATTGGCGAGCCCGATCACCTGCGCCTTCGAGCCCTGCGCCTGCAACAGGAAGGACGCGAAGTCGGACGTGCCGAGCGGATGCTTGCTCGAGCCCAACACCTTGCCGCCATGCGCCTCGATGTATTTCTGGGCTTCCGCCTCGATGCCCTTGCCGAGCGCGTAATCGACCGTGAGGAAATACCAGTCCTTGCCGCCGCGCGACATCATCGCGGCTGCCGTGGTGTTGCCGGTCGCCCAAGCGTCGTTGACCCATTGGATGGTGTTGGGCGAGCAGGCCTTGCCGGTGAGATCGGAGCTCGCGGTGGACGACGCCAGGAACGTCATGCGGCTGTCGCGCAGCAGCGTGTTGATGGAGAGACCGACGGCCGAATTCGGCACGTCGACGATAGCGTCGACGCCTTCGACATCGAGCCATTTGCGCGCGATGGCATTGCCGACATCGGCCTTGTTCTGGTGATCGGCATAGACGATCTCGACCTTGATGCCCTTGCCGCCGCCGTTGAAATCCTCGGCCGCCATGCGCGCGGCCTCGACCGAGCCCATGCCGTTGGTGTCCTGGAAGATGCCGGAGATGTCGTTGAGAACGCCGACACGCACGACGTTGTCCGAGATCTCGGCATTTGCCACGCCGCCAATCAAGCTCGCGGCCAGCGCAAGCGTCCACTTCAAGTTCTTCATTGTTCCCTCCCCTGTCGTATTTATTGCTTTCGATGCCGCCAGCGTCAGGCCGGCGTGATGCTCACAGGCAGGCTGTCGAGCCCGCGTAGCGTGTTGTTGAAGCGGCGCTGTGGCTCGCCCGTGATCTCGATCTTCGCGATCCGGCGGGCCAGCGCCGCGAGCATTGTCTCGCCTTCGAGCCGCGCGACCAGCTGGCCGACGCACATGTGAATACCTGAGCCATAACCAACATGGCCGGACGTGCGGCGGGTGATGTCGTAGCTGTCCGGCCTGTCCCAGCGCCGCGGATCGCGATTGGCAGCCGCCAGAAACATCAACACCTTCTCGCCCTCACCGATGGTCGCGCCTGACAGTTCGACCTCGCGCGTTGTCGTGCGGAAGAAGGTCTGCACCGGGCTTTCAAAACGAACGGCCTCCTCGAAAGCGTTGCGCGCCAGCGTGAAATCGTCGCGCAGGCGCTGCCATTGCTCCGGGAAGCGCGCGAGACAGTAGACCGCTGCACCGATGCCGTTGACGGTGGTGTCGAGGCCCGCCGACAGCAGCGAACGCACCAGCAGCGGCGCTTCGGTGGCGGTGATGGCACCCTCGTCGACATGGGCGTGGATGCAGGCGCCGATGCCGCCGGGCGTGAGGTTGTCCCGCTGGCACTGATCGGTGACGTAAGCCTGGTGCGGCGCCGAACGCGCGATCGCTTCCTGGCGCAGCTCGTTCGGCGGGCCGAAGGCATTGAACACGACACTGGCATAGGGGATCAGATGTTCGCGGCCCTCCGGCTTCAGCCCGAGCGCATCCGGGAAGATCGACAGCGGATAGGCCTCGGCGAGATCCGTGATGGCATCGAAGCTGCGCTTCTCCAGCAGCGCGTCCACACGCTCTTCCGCTGCGGCAGCAAAACGATCGCGGAGCCCCTTCATCACCGTCGGCGACAGCACCTTCGAGAGCACGGCGCGGGTGCGGGTGTGCGCGGGCGGATCGGCTTCGAGGATCAGGCTCGGCGGCCGCCACGGCGTCTCCTTCTTGAAGTCGGAGAGGCCGACGCCGCGGCTGGAGCAGAACGTCCCGGGGTCGTTCAGCACGGCATGAACCTCGGCATAGCGCGCCACGCCATAGACGTTCCACTTGTCGAGATAGACGACAGGTCCCGCCTCCCGCAGCAGCTCATGCGTGGGATAGGGATCGGCGAAAAAATTCATGTCGAAGGGATCGACGTCGAGATGCGGAACGGCCGACGAACCGCTGATTTCCGGGGAGCTGGAAGTGTTCATTGAAGTCCTCCCTCATTTTGATCTTGTGAAAGGGCGGCGCTTACTCTTAGGTCTCCAGACACGCCGCGAGACAGAATCCCGACATGCCGCCGTCTTCGACCAGAGCCCGCCAAAAGCCCGTGTCCACCGAGACGGGACCGACCCTCGATCTCGACCGCTACGTCCCCGCGTTCATCACCTTCATCGCCAACAAGCTCTCGAACAGCGCCACCGCGTTCTATCAGCGGCAGTTCGGCGTCAACGTCACGGAATGGCGGATCATGTCGCTGCTGGCGATCGAGCCCGGCATTCCCGCCTCGCGCATCTGCCACGTCATCGGTTTCGACAAGGGCCCGGTGAGCCGGACGCTGGCCGGCCTGGAAAAGCGGGCGATGATCTCGATCCGCACCGATCCCAACGACGGGCGCACACATTCGATCTCGCTGACGGCGAAGGGCCGCGCCATCCATGACAAGGTGATCGTCGCGGCATTCGAGCGCGAACGGCGCCTGTTGTCTTGTCTGGACAAGGACGAGCGCGAGATGCTGATCGACCTGTTGCGCCGCCTGCACGAGAATCTCGGCGCAGTGACCGGCAGCACCGAGACCTGACGGGCCACGCAGCGGGCGCCGACCTCTGTCATTTCCAGGCATGCGCCGGCATTCGCCCGCGGCGCCCTCTCTGCCGAGCATTGCTTCCTCCGATCCGACGCGGCGGTTCCTTCCGCCGTCATCCTTGTCTGGAACGGTTCGCATAAATTAGTTGCCGAGGCAACAAAAGAATCATGCAGCATAATGCGGCAGGTTGGCTGGCGTATTTAGGCTTGCCCAACTCTCGTGTCCCGGACGCGCTGCAGCGTGAAACGCTGCTGCGCAGAGCCGGGATCCATGCGACCGCGCGTATTAAGCGAGATGGGCCCCGGCCCTGCAGCGCATCACTGCGTGCTGCGCTACGTCCGGGGCGCGAGAGCAGCTAGCGCGGGCGTGGACGTGCTAACTGCCGCAACCGATCCACTCACCCGAGACATCGTCATCCAACCGCGCCAGGGCATCCGCCCGCCGCATCAGCACGGCGCGCTGGTTGATGTAGCCCTTGTCGGTGATCTCGCCGCCGTCCACCGACGGCGGCTCGGCAAGCAGCAGGGCGCGCGTGGCATGGCCGGAGGAGTTGGGGCCCTGTTGCTTCAGTTTCGCCAGCCCCTGCGCGATCGCGGCTCTGATATCGTCATGCGCGAGCACGGCATTCACGTCGACCGTCTCGGGCAGGCCGGCATGCGCGCGGCACGCGGCGATGTTCGGAAACACCAGAAAGCGCACCTCGTCGCCGCCATGGCCGGTGACGACGATGTCCTGCGCGAGCGGCGCCAGCGCGGCGATGCCGGCGAGGCGCAGCGTACCGACACTGACCCAGGTGCCGGAATTGAGCTTGAAATCCTCCGCGACGCGGCCGTCGAAGAACAGGCCGCGCTCGGGCCGCTTCGCATCGGCGAATTTCACGGCGTCACCGATGAGATAAAAGCCCTCGTCGTCAAAAGCCTGCCTGGTCAGCTCCGGCGCCTTCCAGTAGCCCGGCGTGACGTTGGGGCCGCGCACGCGCACCTCCAGCTTGTCGCCGGAGGTGACGAGCTTCAGTTCGGTGCCCGGTATGGGCACGCCGATATTGCCCGAGCGCTCCGCGAGGAAATGGCAGTCGGTGGCCAGCGGCGACGTCTCGGTCGAGCCCCACGCCGAGACCATCGGCATCGCGCGGCCAACGGTCTTGACGGAAAGCTCTTCGAGCGCGTCCCACAGATTCTGCGGCAGCGCTGCACCGGCGTAGAACGCGAATTTCACCCCGCTGAAGAAGCGGCGGCGCAGTTCCTCGTCGCCGCGCAACGCCGCAATCAACATGTCGAAGCCGCGCGGCACGTTGAAATAGACCGTCGGCATCACACTTCTGAGATTGGCGAGTGACATCGCAAACAGACCGGGCGCCGGCTTGCCGCCGTCGATATAGAGCGAGCCGCCATTGCGAAGCACGAGATTGAAATTGTGGTTGGCGCCGAACGTGTGGCTCCAGGGCAGCCAGTCGAGAATGACGAGATCGCGGCCAGTCTGCTCGAGAAACGTCCAGGTCTGCGCCTTGGCCTGCTGGCTCGAGGTCAGCATGCGCTGGGTATTGATCACGGCTTTCGGCGTGCCTGTCGAGCCCGAAGTGAACAGGAGCTTTGCGATCGTCGCGGGCGTCACCGCGGCGAAGGCCTTTGCGACGTCGGGGCTCTCCGGCGTTGCCGCGATGGTGCGAAAGGCCAGCGCATCGGCATCGTCTGCATTGCCGCTGATGATCCGCGCGTTATGCAGCGACTTGATCGCGGCCAGCGCCGCCGCAAACGGCCTCGTCGCGGAGACATAGATCGCGGCGGGCTTGAGCAGCGCGATCATGCTTTTGAGCTTGTCGAAATCCTTTGACATCAGCGAATAGGCCGGCGAGATCGCTGCCGAGGGCACGCCGACATGCTGGGCCGCAAGTGCCAGCAGCGCATGATCGATGCTGTTGTCGGAGAGGATCGCGAGGGGGCGCTCCGGACTGAGACCTTGCGCCAGAATCCAGGACGCTGCCGCGCGCACCTGGCGCAGCGCCTGCGCATAGGTGACGGTGGTCCATGGCGCTTCGGCACTGCCGCGCTCCGCGAGGAAAATCGCATCGGGCCTCTGCCGCGCCCATTGCTCCAGCCAGTCGCCGACGCAACGCGCGCCATCGCGCAAGGGCTCGGGCGAGCGCAGCACGATGCTGCCGTCGGCGCGATGCTCGGCAACGGTTCTGGGTGTCGCGAACAGGCTCGAAGCATCACCGCGAGGGGCGGCTGTCATGGTTTCCTCCTCGCCCGGAAGCCGGGATCGGCCGCGGCCTCGTCGCGGACCGCGTTGGCCATAATGTTGGGCATGCCAATTGTTGTCGTCAACAACAATCTTCCGCTGGCGCGGCGAAGACGCTACAAGAATGATCCCGCAGGAGACGCGACGTGACAGCCACTGCAGCCCGGACTTCTCGACGCAAACGCGCCGGCAACGGCGCCGCGCGGCGGATCGACGCGGACGAGATCGGCCTCGACGCCCTGGTCGGGCACGCCGGCTATGCGGTGCGGCGCTTCCAGATCTGGATTTTCCAGGACTTCGTCAAAACGCTCGGCGATGTCGAGATCCGCCCGACGCAATATTCGGTGCTGACGGTGATCGGCGCCAATCCCGGCCTGTCGCAGATGGCGGTGGCCAAGCGCCTCGGCATCGAGCGCGCGCGGCTGGTGCATCTGCTCGACAGCCTCGAGCAGCGCGATCTGGTCGAACGCGTCAAGTCGAAGGCGGACCGGCGCTCCCACGCCCTTCACCTCACGCAGCTGGGCAAGACGGCGCTGGCAAAATTCAAGCGCCTCGCCGCGGAGCACGAGCGGCATGTCGAGGAGAGGATCGGCAAGCAGAACCGGGAGCGGCTGCTGCGAATCCTGGCTGACTTCACCTGATCCAGGCTGCCTAATACTTGTGCAAATGCCCCCGACGGGGCGCGGACGTGTCAGCCCGGTTGATCCTCGAATTATCCCACAAGCCACTGATCTCTCGATAATATCCGGAGCACTTCTCCTGCCCGGATTCTGTACACAATGGCACATCGCTTGCTTCGATCCGGGTGAAGAGACGTAGCCGGAGTTTGTCGCCATGAGGGCTGAAATGGGGGCTGAGCAGCCTGAAACGATCGCCGCGATCGTGGCCGCGCATCGCGCGGGCACGCTCACACCGGCGCAGACGGTCGCGCGCACCTATCAGCGCATCCGCGGCCACAGCGATCCCGCCGTCTTCATCAGCCTGCGCGACGAAAGGGACGCGATCACGGAGGCCGAGAAGCTCGCCACGCGTGCCGATGCAGCCAGCCTGCCGCTCTACGGCGTGCCGGTCGTGGTGAAGGACAATATCGACGCGCTGGGATTTCCGACCACCGCGGCGTGCCCGGCCTTCTCATACCTCCCGACACATGATTCGACCGCGGTTGCGCGGCTGCGTGCCGCCGGCGCCATCATCATCGGCAAGACCAATCTCGACCAATTCGCGACCGGCCTTGTTGGCGTGCGCTCGCCCTACGGCATCCCCAGAAACGCGATCCGCGAGGATCTCATTCCCGGCGGCTCGAGCTCGGGATCGGCGACCGCCGTCGGCGCCGGGCTGGTGCCGCTGTCGCTCGGCACCGACACCGCCGGCAGCGGCCGCGTGCCGGCGATGCTCAACAACATCGTTGGTCTCAAGCCGAGCCTCGGCATGATCTCGACCGCTGGCCTGGTGCCGGCCTGCCGGACGCTCGACTGTATCTCGGTGTTCGCTTTGACGGTCGACGACGCCGCGCTCGCACTGTCGGTGATGGCAGGTCCCGATCAGGCCGATCCGTTCTCGCGCGACCGGCCGCTTGGCGCGATCACCCCGCTCCCGGCAAACCTGCGCCTCGGCGTGCCGCGCGGCGGACAGCTGATCTTCTTCGGCGACAAGAAGGCGGAAGCGGCTTACGCCGATGCCTTGAAGCGCTGGACCGCGATTGGCGCAACACTCGTCGAATTCGACCTCGAGCCGTTCTACGAGACGGCGCGGCTGCTCTATGAAGGACCCTGGGTCGCCGAGCGCTATCTCGTGATCCGCGACCTGCTGGCGTCCGCGCCGGATGCGATCCATCCCGTGACGCGCGAGATCACCGTAGCGGGTGCGCGGCTGACGGCGGCGGATACCTTCTCCGCGCTCTATCGCTTGCAGGGCCTGCGCAAGATCGCCGAACGCACCTTCACAAATATCGACGCGCTGGTGCTGCCGACGGCGCCGACGGCCTATACGACCGCGCAGGTGCTGGCCAATCCGATCGAGCTCAACAGCCGGCTCGGCACCTATACCAACTTCGTCAATCTGCTCGACCTCTGCGGTCTCGCGGTACCGGCGGCGATGCGCGCCGACGGCATTCCGTTCGGCATCACGCTCCTTGCGCCCACCGGCCACGACGCGCTGCTCGCGAGCATCGGCCGCGTGTTCCACGCCGATACCAAACTAACGCTTGGCGCAAAGGGCGTGGCGCAACCCGCGCTGGCGCCGCTTGCCGCAAGCGGCATCGACGACATTCCCATCGCCGTGGTCGGCGCGCATCTGTCCGGCATGGCGCTGAACGGCGAGTTGAAAGCGCTGAACGGCCAGCTGATCGAGGCGACCAGGACCGCGGCGGACTACAAGCTCTACGCATTGAAGACCACGCCCCCGAAGCCGGGCATGCTGCGCGTCGAAGCCGGCAAGGGCGCGTCGATCGAGCTGGAGATCTGGTCGCTGTCGTCGTCCGCCTTCGGCGAGTTCGTCAACGCGATTCCTGCGCCGATGGCGATCGGCACGGTGCGGCTCGCCGATGGCCGCAGCGTGAAGGGATTTCTGGTCGAGCCCGAAGTGCTGAGCGACGCGCGCGACATCACGGCGTATGGTGGATGGCGGAAGTATATGGCGGAGGCCGCGCCGGCGTAGCTGCATCTCCTCATGGTGAGGAGGCGCGCAAGCGCCGTCTCGAACCATGAAGGCCCCCGCGGCTGCATCTCGGCCTTCCATCCTTTGAGACGCGGCCTTCGGCCGCTCCTCAGAGCTTGAGAATGTTTCGCTCCCGCCGAGAGAGCTTTGCATTGCCTGGAGAGCAGTGACCCCAAGGTTTTCAGCTGAACCGGCCCGCTGATGGGGGCTTTGTTGGCGCCTATTGGTGCGGGCTCGCCTATTTATGCCGCTTGCGCCTTGGCGTGTAAGGCGAAGAAGCGCATCATGTTGTGAGCGACCGCGAACCACAACAGGTGGATGCGGGCCTTGATCTTGCCGCGCAGGGATAACTGGCGCAGGCCCATGCGTCGGGCATGGGCGTTGATGCATTCGTGTTCGCAACGCAGCCGGTAGAACGCCTTGCCATCGTCGCTCTTCATGCGTTCACGCCAGTCCGCGACGCCAACACCGTCACCTTTCTTAGGGGCATAAGGGTCGGTGCCGTGTTTTGTCTGCGCTGGCGGACACCACACTTTTATACCGTTGGCATGGGCCCACTCAATGGCTTCGTTTTTGGTGAAGCCGCCATCGACCAGATAGTTGGAGGGTTGGTAGCCTTCGGCATGCACCATCTCGATCCCCGGCTGGGCCAAGCCCCGATCCGAGCCGCTGGTATCGATATCGACCGCAACGATCACCTGGTGTTCCGGAGCCGATACGATCTGTGTGTTGTAGGCCGGGCGCCATCCGCCATCGGCCATCTTCATCACCCGTGCGTCGGCATCGGTGGTGGAAGCGCGCGGCGACTTCTGCTTGGCCACCTCTTTCTTGTTGGTTTTCTCTCGCCGCTCCCGCTCGGCTTCCAGCTCCTTCATGCGTTCCTGCGCCGCCGCGATCCGCTCCGCACGCTCGCGGGCGCCACGCTCCTTTGCCGCACGCCGACGCCGATCATCGGCCGCAGGATCGGTCTCGACTTCAAAGCGCAGGCGCTCCACCCGCGTCTGCGCTGCCGTCTTCAACTCATCAAGCCGTGGCCGCCGGCGGAACGAGCCCGCTCCGGCCGCCGCGCGCACCCGCAAACCATCCTGCGCCAAGGTGTCGAGCGACACCAATCCAGCGTCCACCATCGACGCGACGCCCTGTGTCAGCAGCCGTTCCAGAACCGCCATATGGGCGATCCGGAAGTTCGACAGGCTGTGATAGTTCATCGACACTCCGCCGCACAACCAACGATAGATCAGATGATCCCGGCACAGCCGGTCCAGTTGGCGAGCGCTGCCCACTCCATCGATCGTGGCCCAGAGCCAAAGCGCCAGCATCAGCTTCGGCGAGGCCGGCGGATGTCCGGGCTCGCCCTCCCGCGCCTTGATGACGTCGTACAGCGCCGACAGATCCAGCCCCTCGACAAACGACCAAACCGCGCGGACCGGATGATCATCCCCTACCAGATCGTCCAATGCCGCGACCTGCATGCTCATCTGGCTGCGTTCCGGTTCTCGCAACCGCACCGCGCCGCGTCCCTTGGGTAGTGGCTTATCCTGCTCGGGCAAGTCTTCGAACAATTGATCGTCAGCCATCATCTGCCCCTGCTTCGCCCCGTCATCGAATCATAGCAAAGCGGCTACGGCAAATGCCCGTTTAGACGAAAGATTCTCACCCTCTCAGGATGAGGGATTCACACCGACACCGCGTAGATCTCGTACTCCCCGCGCACCAGCTCGATATGCGCACGCATCGCGGCGGCGGCGCCCTGCTTGTCGCCGCGCATGATGGCGACGACGACGCGGTCGTGCTCGGCTTGCGACTTGGCGAGGCGGCCGAGGTTGCGGAACTGGGCGCGGCGAAACGGCTGCACGCGTACGCGCGTCGCCAGCGTGATCTCGGCGATGTAACCGTTCTGCGATCCCGCATAGATCGCATTGTGGAAGCGCTCATTGACTTCGTGGAAGCGGTCGGGATTGCCGGCATAGCTCAGCACCCGCAGCTCTTCGTGGATGGCTTCCAGGCCGTGGCGCTCGGCAGCCGACATGCGTTCAGCGGCAAGACCCGCGCACAGTGCTTCCAGTTCCGCCATCGCCTCGAACATGCCCGTCAGCCGTTCGAACGAAGGCTGCGCTACGACCGCGCCGCGATGGGCGCGCGCTTCGACGAGGCCGCTTGCCACGAGTTGGCGCAACGCTTCCCGCACCGGCGTGCGCGAAACGCTGAAGCGGCGCGCGATGTCGGTCTCGTCAAGCGGCGCGCCGGGCGGCAGAGCTCCGCGCACGATCTCGTCGGCGAGCTGCAGGCGCAATTCCTCGGCGCGCGTGACCTTGTGCACTGATGGCGACGCCCGGTCGACACGCGGCACCGCCGGTTCGGCCGGCAGCGTTCCGGGCGGAAGATCGTCAAGCGTCATACGGTCAGGTCTCTTTCGACTCGTCGATGATGCTGACATGGGCGGCGACGACGCGCCAGCCCTCCGGGAATTTTACCCAGGTCTGCATCTGCCGGCCGACCTTGCCCGGCATCGTGTCGCGATAGAACAGGGTGGAGGCGACAGCGGTGTCGCGGCCATAGCTCGTGATCACGGTTTTCGCAGTGCGGCGGTTGAGGCCGACCGGCGAGCGCCCGGCGCGAAAGCCGGAGATCGCTTCATAGCCGTAGAGGTTCTCGCCGATGCCATAGCGCAGCGTGCGGGGATCGTTGCGAAAGAGCTCGCCGAGCACCGCGACGTCGTTGGTGATCAGGGCCTGCTCATAGCGCTCGAACGCGGCTTTGACGTCCGCGATCACGTCGGGGAGATCGATCTCCATCTCAAAATCCTTTTGGGCAGGGCGCGGCGGCGACGCCCATCTTCTCCAACGCGTACGCGATGCGCAGCGCGATGTCCTCGCGCCAGGGCGCGGCGATGATCTGCACGCCGATCGGCAGCGGCTCGAGCGGCACCGGCACGGCGACCACAGGCAAGCCGATGAACGAGATCGGCTGGGTGTGGATGCCGATATTGGCGCGCACCGGCAGCTCGACGCCGCCAAGATTGAAATTGACCTGGCCGAGTTTTGGCGCCGTGCATGGCGTCGCGGGCGCGATCAGCACGTCGACGGATTTGAAAATCTCCGCGAGCTGCGCGCGATACCAGCGGCGGAATTTCTGCGCGCGGTCGACCAGTGGCGCCGGCACCATGGCGCCCGCGATCAGCCGGTCGCGCACGGCGGGATCGAAATCGTTCGGCCGCTTGCGCAGCCGATCGAGATGCAGCGAGGCGCCCTCGGTGGTGGTGATGACATAGGCCGCCGCACGGGCGCGCGCGGCTTCGGGCACATCCACCACGCGCGTTGCGCCCAGCGCCTTGGCGACACGGCTGACGGCTTCGACGGCTTCCGGAAACAGATTCTGCTGGAAGTAGCCGCCGGCGATCGCGATGCGCAGGTCCGAAACCGGATTGGCAAGTAGCGGCAACGTCGGCTCCAGACCACGTGTGGTGGTGCAGGCGGCATCGTCGGCGTCCGGTCCCTGCATCGCGTCATAGGCCAGCGCGAGATCGGTGGCGGAGCGCGCGAACGGGCCGAGATGATCGAGGCTCGCGACGAACGGGAAAGAGCGCGCGCGCGAGAGCCGGCCATAGGTGGGCTTCAGGCCGAAGATGCCGCAGAACGAGGACGGCACGCGGATCGAACCGTTGGTGTCGGAGCCGAGCGCGATCGGCACCAGCGCGCCACCGACGGCACTGCCCGAACCGCCGGAGGAGCCGCCGCTCATCCGCGTGGTGTCGTGCGGATTGCGCGAGGGACCGTCATGGACGTTCTCGCCGGTGAAGTCGTAGGCGTATTCGCCCATGTTGAGCGCACCGACCAGCACGGCGCCAGCCGCTTCCATGCGCTCGATCAGCGTGGCATCGCGCGTGGCGGGTGCGCGATCGCGGTTGATCTTCGAGCCGGCGCGCGTGGCGAGGCCTGCGACGTCGAACAAATTCTTCACCGCGAAGGGCACGCCGGCCAATGGACCGACGGCCTTGCCGGCGGCGATATCGGCATCGATCGCGCGCGCTTTGGCACGGGCGCGATCGGCGGTGATGTCGGTGAAGGCGTTGAGGATGGTGTCGTGCTGCTTGATGCGCGCAAGCGCTGCTTCGGTCGCGTCGAGCGCGGACATCTTGCGGCCGGCAACCGCGCTCGCGATCTCGGAGGCCGTCATCTCTGGCTTGGTCGTCATGGCGGCGTCAGACCGTGAACACGGGCGCCGGCTCGGTCTCGTCCGGCAGCGCGAATTCGTCGACGAGGCGGCCGAGCCGCAGCGAGACCTCGAGATTGGCGCGGATGGACGACCTCCATGCTTCCTCGACGGGCAACGCCAGCGCTTTGGTGACAGCGTCGATATAATCGTCCAGCGGTTCGGCCATCACAAACAAGCTCTCAATGTGCACCCAGTGTCTGCAGCGGCGGGTGCGGGATCGCCGTCAGCAGCTCCTTGGTGTAGTCGTCCTGCGGATCGCTCAAGACCCTCTCGGAAGATCCTTCCTCGACGATTCGACCCGACCGCATGACAATGACACGATCGCACAACAAGCGCACTACGTTCAAATCATGCGAGACGAACAGATAACTCATACCTAGCCGCGCCTTGAGGTCCTGGAGCAGATTGAGGACCACCGCCTGGACCGAGACGTCGAGCGCGGCGGTCGGCTCGTCCAGGATGACGAGTTTCGGGTGCAGGGCAATGGCGCGGGCGATGCCGACGCGGGCCTTCTGGCCGCCCGACAATTGGTGCGGGAAGCGATCCAGCAGATTGTGCGGCAGGCCCACCATGGTGGCGAGTTCCTCGCAGCGGGCGCGGAGCGCGTCGCGCCCCCTGATGTCGCCGAGCTGCATGATGGGATCGGCGATGGCGCGCACGGCGGTGAAGCGCGGGTTGAGGCTGTCGGTGGGATCCTGGAACACCATCTGGATGCGGCTACGCTGCGGCAGCCGGGCAAAGCCGGCGGGCGCGATGGCGCCGATGTCCTCGCCGTCGAACTGGATCAGGCCCGAGGTCTGGTCCAGCAGCCGCATCACCATCATCGACGTGGTCGATTTGCCGCAGCCGGACTCGCCGACCAGGCCAACGCTCTCGCCATGGCCGACCGAGAAGCTGATGCCGTCGACCGCGCGGAACACGTCCGGCTCCACCGGCGGCTTGCGGCCGAACAATTTGCCGAGCGTGGCGGTGGCACCCTGGCGGGGATATTCCTTGACCAGCTTGTCGATGAGGAGAAGGGGCTGCCCGCTCTTCTTGGCCTCGTCTTGCGAAGCCTGATGGATGGCCGGGTCAGGCCCGGCCACGACAGCTGCGCCCTCCTCCTCCGGCAACAGATCCCGCAGGCTCACGCCGAGCCTGGGCGTCGCGCGCATCAGCTTCTTCGTGTAGGGGTGCTGCGGGTTGGCGAAGATGTCGGCGGCTTTCGCGGTCTCGACCACCCGGCCCTTTTCCATCACCACGACGCGGTCGCAATAGGCGGCGGCCAAGCCGAGGTCGTGCGTGATCAGGATGGTGGACATCGCCTTGCGCTTGGTCAGCTCGACGATCAGATCCATCACCGCCTTCTGCGTGGTGACGTCCAATCCGGTCGTCGGCTCGTCCGCGATCAGCAGCTGGGGATTGCAGGCGAGCGCGAGCGCGATGACGACGCGCTGGCACATGCCGCCCGACAATTCGAACGGATAGGCGTGATAGCGCTCGCGCGGGCGGGCGATCTTGACCTGTTCCAGCGCCTCGATCGCCTTCTCGCCGCGGTCCGAAACCATGGCCTGCTGGACATGGGTGCGCAGCACGTCTTCGATCTGGTCGCCGACCTTCCGGATCGGGTTGAGCGCGGCGCGCGGGTTCTGGAAGATCATCGAGACTTCGCGACCGCGCAAATCGCGCATCTGGTCCTCGGTCGCGGCCTTCACGTCGATGCCCGAGAACATCACCGAGCCCTCGGCGATCCGCCCGGCACGGTCGAGGATGCGCATCACGGCATAGGAGGTCACCGACTTGCCGGAGCCGGACTCGCCGACAATGGCGAGCGTCTCGCCCTTGGCGACGGAAATGTTGACGTGCTGCACCGCTTTCACGATGCCGCGGCGGGTGGTGAATTCGACGGTGAGGTCCTGGACGTCGAGCAGAGGCTGGGCGGTCATGGATGCCTCCCAAACAAAAACATCGAAAACAACCCCATGCACAGTAGAACGGGATTGATTTTATTGGAGAATTTTGAGCGGAAATTCGCGCATAAACCAGCCATCACGTCCTCCGCTGGGGGTCGACGATGTCGCGCAGGCCGTCGCCGAGGAGGTTGAAGCAGAACACGGCGATCATCAAAGCGAGGCCCGGGAATAGCGCGATCCACCATTCGCCTGACACCATGAAGCCGGCGCCTTCGGCGACCATGATGCCCCATTCCGCCGTCGGCGGGCGGACGCCGAGGCCGATGAAGGACAGACCTGCGGCATTGAGAATGGCGTAGCCCATGGTCAGCGACATCTGCACGATCATGATCGGCATGATGTTCGGCAGGATATGCACGAGGAGAATGCGGAATTCGCCGTTGCCGGACAGCCGCGCCGCCTGCACGAAGCCGGCGTTGCGGCGCACGTTGGCTTCGGCGCGCGCGACGCGGGCATAGAGCGGGAAATTCACGATGGCCGTGGCCAGGATGATGTTCTGCACGGTGTTGCCGAGCGCAGCGACGATGCCCATCGCCAGCACGAACAGCGGGAACGCCATGATGGTGTCGGCGATGCGGCCGACGATGCGATCGGTCCAGCCGCCGAAATAGCCGGCGGCGATGCCGGCGAGCCCGCCCATCAAAAACACCAGCACGACGGAGGCGACCGCGATGAACGTATCGAGCCGCGTCGCCACCACGACCCGGCTGAAGATGTCGCGGCCCAATTGATCGGTGCCGAACCAGTGCGCGGCCGATGGCGGCTTGAGCGACGCCGCGGTGTCGGACGCCAGCGGATCATACGGCACCACATAGGGGCCGAAGATCGCGGCAAGGAGGATCACGACCAGCAGCGCGAAGGCAAAACCGGTGACCTTGTTCTCGCCGAGCACGTAGCGGGTCTGGTCGAGCAGCGCGACGAACCCTGACGTCCGCGCGGGACCGACGGGTTCAACAGCAGGCGCAACGGTGCTCATTGTGATCCCCTACCCTTCCAGCCGCACGCGTGGATCGATCACGCCGTAGAGAATGTCGATCACGAGATTGAGCAGCACGTACATCACCGCCATGGTCAGTACGAAACCCTGCACCGGCGCGAAGTCCGACGAGATCAGCGCTTCGACCGCATAGGAGCCGATGCCGGGCCAGGCGAACACTTTCTCGACCAGCACGTTGGCGCCCAGCAAGAAGGAGAACACCATGCTCAGCGTGGTGATCACCGGGAGCATCGCATTGCGGAAGGCGTAAGTGACGATGACGGTCGCCGGCGACAGGCCGCTGGCGCGCGCGGTGCGCACGAATTCGGACGACAGCACCGCTAGCATCGAGGCCCGCGTCATGCGCGCGATCGGCGCCAGCGAGAAGATCGCAAGCGTCGTCGCCGGCAGGATGAGCTGGCTGCAGGCCGAACGGAACGCCTCGAAGTCGCGCGCGATCAGGGTGTCGATCAGATAGAAGCCTGTCACCGTCGGCGGCGCGCTGTAGAACACATCGAGCCGGCCAAGCGGCGCAGGCGACCAGCCGAGCTGGAAATAGAAGACATAGACCAGCACGAGACCGGTGAAGAACACCGGCAGCGACACGCCGGCCGTCGTCGTGACGCGACAGAGATGATCGACCCACGATCCCGGCCGGGTCGCCGCCAGTACGCCGAGCGGAATCGCGATCACGATCGAGACGATGAGGCCGAGCAGCGTCAGCTCGGCGGAGGCCGGCAGGCGGTTGCGGATCTCGGCCGCGACCGGCTGGCCGGTCGTGAGCGAGTTGCCGAAATCGCCATGGGCGAGATCGTTGGTGTAGCGGAAGAACTGCTCGATCAGCGGCTTGTCGAGGCCAAGCTTCTTGCGGATCTGCTCGACGGCTTCTTTCGTTGCGGCGGGTCCCGCGAAATACGCGGCGGGATCGCCCGGCAGCGCGCGGGTCAGCAGGAAGGTGACGATGACGACCCCGATCAGCGAGGGAATCGCGAACATCAGGCGCTTGCCGATCATGGTCAGCATGGGGGCGCTCTCCTTCTGCCTTGCAATTGGGAGCAAACTTGAACGGCTTGCGCCGCTGCGTTCCCTCCCGCCTTGTGGGGGAGGGGCAGGGAGGGGGGTGGCTCCGGGAGAGATCTGAGCCTGTGGCTACCCCTCTCCCCAACCCTCCCCCACAAGGGGGGAGGGAGCCTGAAGAGCGTGCCCACCTCACTCTGAAGGACAGCGCCCGCCATCCCCCCTCACCCCTTCGCCATCGCGCGATAATCCAGCCTCCGGTGGAACCAGTATTGGTAGCCGCTGATGTTCTTCTGCATCGCGACGTTGACGAAGGGCTGGTACAGCGGGATGCGGGGGATGTCGCTGTAGGCGAGGTCGACGAAGCCCTTCACGTCGGTGTCGTAGGTCGCGGTGTCGCCGGTCGCGGCGGCTGCGCGTGCGCCGTCGATGAGCTTGTCCATCGCCGCCGACTTGTAGCTCATGGTGTTGAAGACGGAATTATTGCCGTGATAGCACCAGTAGAAGAAGTATTCGGGGTAATCGAGCCAGCCCGAGAACACGTTGGTGAAGAGCGGCATCTCCTTCTTGTTCAATTCGGTGCGCCAGTTGGCGCCGGGCACCTTGTTGATGGTGGTCTTGATGCCGATCTGGGCCAGGCTCTCCTGCACCAGCACGCAGAGCGGCTCGTTGACGCCGGCGAAATTCAGGTCAAACGAGATCGTGGTGTCGAAGCCGTTGGCATAGCCGGCCTCGGCCATCAGCGCCTTCGCCTTCTCCATGTCGGTGTTGTATTTGTGCGGCTGCGGCCAGGCGACTTCGGTCGGCTTGTCCTTGGCCGCGCCGAACATCGGGTTCGCCAGCCCGAACATCACCGCGTCCATGATCTTCTGATAGGGAATCGCATAGGCGACCGCCTGACGGACCTTGGGATTGTCGAACGGCGGCTTGGTCACGTTCATGCCGATATACTGGATGCCGTTGGAGAACGGCAGCGACACCACGTTGAGCTTGCCGCTCGCCTTCATCTCCTGGAAATCCTTGAACGGCAGCTCATAGGAAATGTCGGCGTCGCCGCGCTCCAGCAGCGCGCGGCGATTGCCGGCCTGCGGCACCATGCGCCAGATCACGCGCTTGATCTTCGGCAGCGGGCCGCCGACCCAATCGTCGTTGCGCTCCATCACGACTTCGGTACCGGCGGTCCACTTCGTCACCTTGTAGGCGCCGGAGCCGGCGGTCTGCTGCTTGGTGTACTCAAGACCCCACGGATCTTTTTCGCTGGCATTTTTCTTCACAAGCTCGGAGTTGACGATGCAGGGCACGATCACCGCGAGATCGGGGATCGTCAGCTTGTCCTTTTTCAGGAAGTCGATGCGCACCGTGTAGTCGTCGATCACGACGAACTGCTCAGGCTTGGTCAGCGAGCCCGCGCTCATCTGAAAGGTGGGGAAGCCGCCGACGCTGACGGCGCGGTCGAGCGACCACTTCACATCCTTGGCGGTGACAGGCGCGCCGTCGTGGAATTTGGCGTTCTTCTTCAGCTTGAAGGTGACCGACATGTCGTCGATCTTGAAGCTCTCGGCGAGTTCGCCCTTGAACTTGTCGCGGTCGTAATAGGGCACGCCGCCGGGACCGGCCTTCATCTCGTGGCTGATCAGGCGGTCGTAGCAATTCCAGGACACCTCGTAGCCGGGCACATTGGTGCCGACGCCGTGGATATCGAGATTGTTGGGGCCGCCTTCCGAGACGATCAGCAACGTCTCCGAGCGCGCATCGGCCTTGGCCGACGAGATCACGGGCGGCATGGCCGGAAGCGCCGCGCCAGCGGCCAATCCGGAAACGGACTTGAGGAAATCGCGGCGCTTCATGAAATGGCTCCAACACAAGTTTTATGGTTGGAACTGGATTCGCAAGGTTCGTGCCAAGGCTTAAAGAGAGTTTAAAGCGCCATAAGCCTCTGAAATATTTAAAGGAAGCAGCTATTGATCGGGCCGCCGATCCGAGGCCAAGCTTTGGGCATTGCATACAAAGATGCGCATTTGCTCATAAAATAAGCTGAATTAAGTCTCGCTTGTTTGGCAGGCGGCTTATTGAACCGCCGTCGTCCTGGCGAAAGCCAGGACCCATTCCCCCAGGGCGAACTGCGGCGCGAAGCTGGCGACCACGAGTCTTCGCAAAACCCCTCGCTGGGATAATGGGTCCTGGATCTGCGCTTCGCTTGTCCAGGACGACGGCGGGGATCACCGGCACTCATCCCGCCCAGATCAGCTCCTGAAGCTGGACCAGATCGTCGGCCTTGTCCTGCCAGCCGTCGATGCAGACGTGGCTGTTGAGGTCGCTGGCGCGATGCAGGAGCATCAGTGCCATCAGGCGGCGCTTGAGCGCGAAGTCGAGCTTCGCATAGCCAAAGCCTTCGAGCAGGTTGCGCACGCGGCCGGCCCGGCCCGCTGCCATGAAGGCGCTGGGGCCGAGCAGATCGTAGTCGCGCCACCCTGCCAGCACGTCGCCGAAGTCGAACAGGCCGGCGAGCAACCATTGATCGTCATGGCAGGTGAGCAGGAAGTTCTCCGGAATGTACTCGCCGATCAGGATCACCGGCGGCGCATCCATCGGTATGAGCGCGGCCGCATCAACCAGGAGGTCGTCGAGGCCTCTGAGGAATTTCGGCGCCAGGCCAAGGCGCGTATGCCGCACCTTGCAGCCCTGCATCTGGGCGCGCATGAAGTCGTCCCAGCGCGGCTCGATCTGTGCGAGCGGGCCGAGCGGGGCGCGCTGCACGGACGCAATGGTCTCGCCGATCTGGCGCAGCACGCGCTCCTTCTGCGCTTCCGCCAATTGCGGCCAGACCTCCGAACCGAGCGCGCCGGCAAGGCGTGTGACGACGAGATAAGGCCAGCCATCGCGCTCGCCTTCGGCGACGATCTCGGGAATCGGCAGATGAAGGCGGCCGGCAAGCTGCGTCAGCGAGCCGCGCTCGGAAACGAATTGCGCGCGGAGCAGCGGCGGGAAGATTTTCAGGATCAGGTGATCGCCGAGCCCCACCACGAGATTGGTGCCGGTGGCAAACACGTGCGGCGCGCTGACATCGAGGCCGTGGCTGCGCGCGATGTCGAGCGCGATCGGCAGCCATCGCGACGCGTCGCAGCGAAAGGCGCGAAAGGCAGCAGCGTCGGTGAAAGTTGGCAAGATTTGCGATGGAACGCTGGTCATGCACGCCCGATCAGGCAAGCGGGTTTTGGCTGATTCGATGCAAGCCAAGCAGACGGTGCACCTCTCCCGCTTGCGGGGGAGGTCGGCGCGAAGCGCCGGGTGGGGGTTCTCTCCTCTAGGGGATTATCCCTTTGCGGAGACACCCTCTCCCCACCCCTCTCCCGCAAGCGGGAGAGGGAGCGCACTTCCTTCGCGGTTAAAGAGAGGTCCAATCTGAGAACTCTACCTATCCGGGCTGGCGCGCTCGAACTGGCGCAGGATCTTGTTGCCGCGCTCGACCGCGGCATCGAGCGCGGCTTGCGCGCTCTTGCGGCCGGCAAAGGCCTGCTCCAGCTCGTCCTCGATGGCGCCGCGGATCAGCACGAAGGAGCCGAGCCGGATGCCCTTCGAATTCTCCGTCGGCGGGTGCAGCGTGATCTCCTCGAACGAGATCGCCGAGCCGGAATTGCGCTCGTAAAAACCTTGCGCGCGCGTCAGCTCGAAGGCGGCGCGGGTCACAGGCAGATAGCCGGTGTTCTGGTGCCAGGCGGCCTGCACGCCGGGCTGCGACAGATAGGCGAAGAACCGCGCCACGCCCTTGTATTCCTCGCGCGGACGGTCGCGCAGCACCCATAGCGTGGCGCCGCCGATGATCGAGTTCTGCGGCGCGCCCTTCACGTCGGGCCAATACGGCATCATGCCGTAGCCGATCTCGAACTTCGAATTCGCCTTGATGTCGGCGCGCGTCGCGGAGGAGCCGATGAAGATGCCGCATTCGCCGTTCTGGAAGCGCGGCTCGGCCGACTGGCCGCGGCCGCTATAGTCGAACACCTTGGTCTTCTGCCACTCGCTGAGCTGGGAGACATGACGCACGAGAGACGGATTGTTGATGGTCAGCTCGGCATCGAGCGCGGCGAAGCCGTTGGTCCGCGTCGCCAGCGGCAGGTTGTGGAACGCCGAAAAGTTCTCGACATGGATCCAGGACGGCCAGGATGTGGTGAAGCCGCACACCGCGCCGCGATCGCGCAGGCGTTTTGCAGCAGCGCCAAGCTCCGGCCAGGTCTTCGGCGGCGCCTCCGGATCGAGCCCTGCGTCGCGGAACATGGTCTTGTTGTAATAGAGGATCGGCGTCGACGAATTGAACGGGAATGACAAGAGATTGCCGGCCGCATCGGTGTAGTAGCCGGAGACCGCAGGAAGGTAGTCATTGAGCGAGAACGGCTCGTTCATGTCCCGCATCAGGCTGAACACGGGATAGATCGCGCCCTTGGCCGCGGTCATGGTGGCGGTGGCGACCTCGTTGACCTGGACGATCGCGGGCTGGCTGCGCGAGCGGAATGCGAAAATCGCGGCCGTCACCGTCTCGGTGTAACTACCCTTGTAAGTCGGCACGACGCGATAATCCGACTGCGAGGCGTTGAAGTCGGAGGCAAGCTTCTCGAGCTGGCGGCCGAGCTCGCCGGACATGGCGTGCCACCACGCGATGTCGGTCGCGGCACGCACCGGCGCGGCCAATGAGAGGGCCGCAAAGGTGGCAACCACCTGCAAAAGGCGTGATGCTGAAGTCACGATGGCTCTTTCCATGCCGCACGACGAAAGCGGCTGTCCCTGCTTAAGGCGCGGCATTCGCGGTTTCAACCGGGAATGAGCCCCGGCCGCGCCGCACAATCACGCAGCAGTGCCGGGCGGGATGGCCTTCCCACGACCATCTGCTAGATTGCATTGAACCTTTTCCTCCCGCCATAGACTCCACCACTGAGGGGTTGAGTGTGCCAGTGTTGAACCGTGCCGAACGCTCGCGGACCGGGGTGGTTTTCGTCGCGCTTCTGATCGCCATCTGCGCGACGGGAGCCGCTGCGCGTGAATTCCGCGCCGCCGACACCCAGACCGAGGATTATCCGACCGTGCAGGCGCTGCGCTACATGGGCGCCCTGATCGCCGAGCGCAGCGGCGGCCGCCACGAGGTCAAGGTATTCCACTCCCGCCAGCTCGGCGAGGAGAAGGAGACCATCGAGCAGACCCGGGTTGGCGCGATCGACCTCAACCGGACCAATGTGGCGCTGATCGGCAACTTCGTCCCGGCGATGAACGTGCTGGCGATGCCGTTCCTGTTCCGGTCCATCGAGCACATGCAGAAGGTGCTGGACGGACCGGTCGGCAGCGAGATTCTCGGCAGCTTCGAGCCCTATGGCTTCGTTGGCCTCGCCTTCTACGATTCCGGCGCGCGGTCGATCTACAACGGCGTCCGCCCGGTCAGGAACGTCGCCGACCTCAAGGGATTGCGGATCCGGGTGCAGCAGTCGGAGTTGATGAGCCAGATGATCCGCGCGCTCGGCGCGGAGCCGGTCGAGATGCCCTATGGGCAGGTGCTTGCCGGGCTTGCCAACCATTTGATCGACGGCGCCGAGAACAACTGGCCCTCCTACGTGACCACGGACCATTACAAGCATGCCGGCTATCTCGCCCTCACCGAGCACACGATGAGCCCCGAAGTGCTGGTGATCTCGCTGAAGGCCTGGAAAAGCCTCTCGGCCGACGACCAGACCATCTTCAGGGAAGCCGCGCAGCGCTCCAGCCGCTTCATGCGCGAGAAATGGCGCGACCTCGAGGAGCAGTCGCAGCGCAAGGCGGAAGCAGCGGGCGTCACCATCGTCAGGGATATCGACCGCAAGCCGTTCGAGGACGCGATGGTCGCGATCTACGCCAAGGCCGGGCAGGATCCGGCCGCGGCCGCGCTGATCGAACGCATCCGCAAGGTGGAGTGAGGCCACTTGCCCGGGCTTGGACACAGCGAGCATGCAGACAGGTCGCCCGGACCGATGGGGCGGCTGCGCGCGCGGCTGGTCGGCGTGCTCCGGGCGGTGCCGATCCGCTGGCGCATCCTGTCGATCGCGGCGCTGAACTCCGCCGTGGTCATCGTGCTGGTCGGGCTGATCTGGAACGGCTCGCAGGTGCTCGGCTCGGCCTGGGACGACGTGCGCCAGGTGCGCGAGTCCGACCGGATCCTGGCGCTGCTCGAAAGCGAGACCGGGCGGCTGCACAATCTGATCCACCGCTACATCAACCAGCCGAGCTCCGACCTGTTCGCCGAGATCCTGCTGCTGCGCGAGGCGGTGCTGGGTACGCTGGCCAACCGTGCCGCCAAGGACCCGATGCTGTCGGGCTCGGTCGAGGAGCTGGAGCGCACCACCGAGCGCTTCCTCAATGGCTTCGGCGAGCTGCGCGGCGTGCAGGCCACCATCGCCAGGACCTATGAGGATCAGGTGCAGGGACCGGCCCGGGACATGGCCGGGCTCTATTCCATCATCGAAGGCGCCACCGGCCATCGCGACGCGCTGATCTGGCCTTCGCTGGGCAAGTCGCGCGAGGCCTTCACCGCGATGCTGGTCGCGGCCAATTCCTACTATCTGTCGCTGTCACCGGGTGCGGCCGACGACGCCCGCCGCAACACCGAGACGATCGAGAAGACCATCCCCGTGATGATCGATCTCGCCGACAACGACCTCCAGCGCATGGCGCTGCGACGGCTCGCGGCCCGGACCGCCGCGCTGCGCGAGGGCTTCGCAAAGCTCTCCGAGCAGCTCACGAACCGTACCGAGCTGCTGCGCAACACCATCGACGCCAACCAGGCCGAGGCGATCGGCGCCATCGACGATCTCTCCACCAAGATGCGCCAGCGCGAGCAGAAGGCGCAGGAGACGTTCGACCGCACGCTGGCGGACATTTCCCGTCGTGTTCTTTCCATCGCCGTGATTTTCCTCGGCATCATCCTCACCGCCGGCGTGCTGATCGCGCTGTCAATCCGGCTGCCGCTGCAGCAGATCATGGCGGCGATGCGCGCGATCACGCTCGGCGACCTCGGCCGCGAGGTGCAGGGCACGCGCGCGCGCGACGAAGTCGGGGCCATGGCGCGCGCGGTGGAAGTATTCCGCGAAAACGCGATCGCGAAGCGCCAGACCGAGGACGAGTTGCGCGCGTCCAAGGAGAAGGCCGAGAGTGCGCTGCTCGAGCTCAACGCCGCGCAGCAGAATCTGATCGATGCCGAGAGGCTCGCCGCCCTCGGCGGCCTCGTCGCCGGCGTCGCGCACGAGGTCAACAATCCGATCGGCATCAGCCTCACCGTTGCGTCGAGTTTTGCCCGGCGCACCGAGATTTTCGAGGCCCAGCTCAAGGGCGACGGCGGCCTGCGCCGCTCGCAGCTGGAAGAATTCGTGCAGTCCTCGCGCGACGCCTCGCAGCAGCTCGTCGCCAATCTGCAGCGCGCCGGCGAACTGATCCAGTCGTTCAAGCAGGTCGCGGTCGACCGCTCCCATGCCGAGCGGCGGCAGTTCTCACTGAGCGAAGCCACCGACCAGATCATCGCGAGCCTGCGCCCGGTGCTGAAGCGCTCGCCGATCACGCTCCAAGTCGACATGCCCGAGGGACTGCTGCTCGATGGCTATCCCGGCTCCTATGGCCAGATCCTGACCAACCTGTTCCTCAATGCCGCCAACCACGCCTTTGCCGACGGCCGCGCCGGCACGATCACGATCTCGGCGCGCCCCCGCGGGGCCGACGACGTCGAGATCATCTTCACCGATGACGGGGCCGGCATGACCTCCGACGTGCAGCGCCAAGCCTTTGACCCATTCTTTACCACCAGGCGCAATGAAGGTGGCACGGGACTCGGCCTCCATATCGTCTATAACCTCGTCACCCAGCAGCTCGGCGGGCGCATGATGCTGGAATCCAAGCTGGGACAAGGCACCACATTTCGCATTATCATGCCCCGGGTCGCCAGGGGCGGCGGGCAAAGCACAGAGACTGACGGGACTTCTCAATGGCCGAACAGGACGATGTCCTCCACCTGATCGACGATACCGGTACCGCATCGGAGGATGTTGACGCCCGGAAATGGAAGATCGCCGTCATCGACGACGATCCGGCCGTGCATGACGGCACGCGCTTTGCGCTGTCCGACTACAACCTCAACGGCCAGGGCCTGGAGATCCTTTCTGCCCATTCCGCGGCGGAAGGTCGCAAGCTGATGGCCGCGCACAGCGACATCGCCGCCGTGCTGCTCGACGTCATCATGGAGACGGACGTCGCCGGCCTCGAGCTGGTCGAGTACATCCGCAACGAGCTCAAGAACGAGACCGTGCGCATCATCCTGCGCACCGGACAGCCCGGCCAGGCCCCCGAGCGGCGCGTGATCGTGCAGTACGACATCAACGACTACAAGGCCAAGACCGAGCTCACCGCCGACAAGCTGTTCACCTCGCTGACCGCGGCGCTGCGCTCCTACCAGCAGCTCGAGCGCATGCTGCAGACAAGGCGCGGGCTCGAGATCATCATCGACGCCGCCTCGACGCTGTACGACTTCAAGTCGATGCAGCGGCTCGCCGAGGGCGTGCTGACCCAGCTCGCCTCGCTGCTCAACGTCGATTGCGCCGGCATCCTGGTCTTGCGCGACAATGGCGGCATCGACCCCGAGCTCTCGGTGCTCGCCGGCAGCGGCTGCTACAGCCGCTTCATCGGCACGACCTCGTCGAAGGCGCTCGACCCCGATCTGCGCGCGATGGTGGAAGCCGCTTTCCAGGGCCGCAAGAACGAATTCGCCGACCACCGCAGCGTGATCTATTTGCGCACCGGAAGCGGCCGCGAGGTCGTGGTGCTGCTGCAGGCCGAGCGCGAGCTGTCGGAAACCGACCGCTCGCTGGTCGAGATCTTCTCCAGCCGGCTCTCGATCGCCTTCGACAACGTCATTCTCTACCAGCAGCTCCAGGCCGCCAACACCCAGCTGGAAGACCGCGTCGCCCAGCGCACCCGCGCGCTGATGCAGGCCAACCGCCGCCTCTCGGCGCAATGGCTGCGGCTGCAGCGCGCCAACGGCTTCAAGAACGAGATCCTCGGCACCGTTGCGCACGATCTGAAGAACCCGCTCGGCGTCATCCTCGGCCGCACCGAGATGCTGAAGGAGCTGATCTCGACCGGCGCGTCGTCAAGCGGCGTGGTCGCCCAGGTCGATCACATCCGCGATGCGACCAAGCGCCTGACCACGATGGTCGATCATCTGATCTCGGACGCGATGGCCGACGCCTTCGACATCACCATCCGCCGCGAGCCGGTCGACGTCGCGGCCCTGGTCAAGGAGGTCGCCGAGGCCAACCAGCCGCTCGCCGTCAACAAGCAGCAGGCGATCAGCGTCACCGCGCCCGTCAACATCGTCACCATGTGCGACACCGACCGCATCCGCGAGGCGATCGACAATTTGATCAGCAACGCCATCAAATACTCACCGATCGGCGGCAAGATCGGCGTCGTCGTCAGCCATGAGGGCGGCGACACCATCGTCCGCGTCAGCGACGAGGGCGCCGGCCTCTCGCCGGAGGATCTCGGCCGCCTGTTCGGCCGGTTCCAGCGGCTGTCGGCAAAACCGACCGCCGGCGAGAGCTCGACGGGGCTTGGGTTGTCCATCGTCAAGCGTATCATCGACATGCATGGCGGCGAGGTGACCGCCGAGAGCGAGGGCCCCGGCAAGGGCTCGACCTTCACCATCACCCTCCCCGCGACCGAAATCCCGTGATCTCAGGACCATGACCCAAAGCCAGCACATCATGATCGTCGACGACGAGGCCCCGGCCCGGGAGATGGTCGGCGATTACCTCAAGATGCACGGCTTCACCGTGACGCTGTGCGACGGCGGCAAGTCCTTGCGCACGGCGATCGACGGCAGCATGCCCGACCTCGTCGTGCTCGACCTCAACATGCCGGAGGAAGACGGGCTCTCGATCATCCGCGACCTCAAGAGCCGCATCAACGTGCCGGTGATCATGCTCACCGCGACGGCGAGCCCGATCGACCGCGTCGTCGGCCTCGAGCTCGGCGCCGACGATTACGTGGCCAAGCCGTGCGAGCTGCGTGAGCTGATGGCGCGCATCCGCTCGGTGCTGCGCCGGAGCGCACCGGCGAAAGCCGTGGCGGAAACGGCGGCTGCGAAATCGGACAAGGAGCAATTGGTGCGGTTCGGGACGAAGTGGCTCGATCTCGAAGCGCAGGCCTTGCGCGACGACGAGGGCAACGAGCACCCGCTGACCGCATCCGAGTTCGGGCTCTTGAAAGTGTTCGCGGCCAATCCGAAGCGGGTGCTGTCGCGCGAGCGCCTGCTGGAATTGGCCAATGCGCGCGACGCCGAAGCCTTCGACCGCGCCGTCGACCTGCGCATCATGCGCATCCGCCGCAAGATCGAGCCCGATCCCACCAAACCCGCCGTGATCCGCACCATCCGCGGCGGCGGCTATTTGTTCTCGCCGTCGGGCGAGAAGGCGTAGGCCCCATCGTCGTCCTGGCGAAAGCCAGGACCCGTTACCCCAAGCAGAAGTTGCTGCGCGAGGCTGGTCCCTCGTGTCTTCGCCAAACCCACTCCGTGGTTATGGGTCCCGGCCCCCCGTGCGCAATTGCGCACTAGGCCAGGACGACAGCTGGGATTGAGGCGACATCGAACGCAAAAGCCCGAAATACGTTCCCGGCCCCTCCGCTCGTCGCCTCATCCCCACCCCCGTATTTTCCGTATATTGAAATTCCACGCTTTTTTGCCCCGAATGTTTCGTCGCGGCTAATTCGACGAAACAATTTGGCGGCGCACGAAACCATTTTCTCCTTTTCGTGCAGACGTCCCGAAACGTTGGCTCATTAACACTTTGGTCCAAGGAAACGCCGCTCGGTTGCGGCGCTACGGGGAGCCAAGTCAATGCCGAACGTCATCGCCATCAACGCCCAAGCCAGCCAGAGCATCATTGCCGCTCAGGCGACCTCGGACGACATGCTTCTCGAAAGCATTGCCGACGGCAACCGGACGTCCATGCACATCCTTTATTGCCGGCACAATGTGCGCGTCTACCGCTTCATCCTGCGGATCGTGCGCGACGCGACCACGGCGGAAGACCTCGTCAGCCAGGTGTTTCTGGACGTGTGGCGGACCGCCGGCCAATTCCAGGGCCGCTCGCAGGTTTCGACCTGGCTGCTCTCGATCGCCCGCTTCAAGGCGCTGACCGCGATGCGCCAGCGTCGCTTCGAGGACATCGATCAGGAAGACGTGCGCCAGATCGCCGACGGTTGCGACACGCCGGAGACCTCGCTCGACCGCAGCGACACCAGCGCAATCCTGCGCGCCTGCGTTCAGAAGCTATCGCCCGCGCATCGCGAAATCATCACTCTGGTCTACTACCATGAGAAGTCGGTGGAGGAGGTCGGACAGATCATCGGCATCCCGCAGAGCACGGTGAAGACCCGGATGTTCTACGCCCGCAAGCAGCTGGCCGAATTGCTTAAGGGCGCCGGCGTCGAGCGCTTCGCTGCCTGAAGTTCAGATATTTCAATGGGATAGGGCGTTCGTTTTGGCCCTACCCCGGACACGGAAGTGTTACCGCCGACGAAACAATTGAAACAAAGCACAACATCAGGCGGAAAAACTTCCCTCCTATAAAGCTCACATACGGTTTCGTTAAACCTCCCAAGACCTCCAACGACCCGGACGGGATGCCCCCCTCCGGGTCGTTTTGTGTTTGGGGTGGACGGCTGCGGCGGTGCGCTTGAGTGAGGCGGGCACGTCTCTCTCGTTCCCTCCCCCCTTGTGGGGGAGGGGCAGGGAGAGGGGGCCACACGGGGACTCTCTCGACTTGCAGGCGCGGCATGATGCCAGACGGGTAGACCATCTCCTGGGCTACCCCCCTCCCTAACCCTCCCCCACAAGGGGGGAGGGAACGCACCATCGTTGCGGCCCGCAGCCGCGCCCGTCACGAACGTGTGACGCGGCGTAACGTCCGACACATCTATCCCGAACAGCCCTCGTGACCCCCTTCACGAGTGCCCCCGATGCTCGAACTCCTCTTCGCGATCCTCGCCGGCATCCTCACCATCGCCGCGCCCTGCACGCTGCCGATGCTGCCGATCCTGCTCGGCGCCTCGATCGGTCGCAGCTCGCATCTGCGCCCCGCGATGATCGCGCTCGGCTTCGTCGTCTCGTTCTCGGCCGTCGCGCTGCTGTTGGGCGCGCTGACGCGGGCTTTCGATTTCGATCCGAACGTGCTGCGCGAGGCGGCAGCCATCCTGCTGCTCGGCTTCGGCCTGTTGATGCTGTGGCCGGCGCCGTTCGAATGGCTGTCGATCCGGCTCAACGGCTGGCTCGATCTCGGCAACTCCGGCGCCACGCAGCGCGAGGGCGCGCTCGGCGGACTCGTGCTCGGCACCACGCTTGGCCTGGTCTGGACGCCCTGCGCCGGCCCGGTGCTCGGCTCGATCCTGACGCTGGTCGCCACGACGAAGAACGCAACCTGGGCCGGCACGCTGCTGGTCGCCTACGCGATCGGCGCCGCTATTCCGATGCTTGCGATTGCCTATGGCGGGCAGGCCGCCACCACGCGGGTGCGCAGCCTCGCGCGCATTTCGCCGAGGCTGCAGCGGGGCTTTGGCGTCGTCGTGATCGGCTTCGCGCTCGCCGCCTATTTCCAATACGACACGCTGATCGTGGCGTGGCTCACCGGCTTCTATCCCACCGGCCAGATCGGCCTGTGATCATCGCGCATCTCAACCGGAGGACTCGTCCATGACTTTCAAGCTGCTCGCCGTCTCCGCCGCACTGATCGGCATCGCCGTGACAGGCGCCGTCATCCCCGGCATCTGCGACGAGGCCGCGCGCGCCGTCCCTGTCGTCACCGCTGCCGCCAGCCTGCAGACTGCGCCCGACTTTACCGGCATCAACAACTGGTTCAACTCGAAGCCGCTCAGCCTCGCCGACCTCCGCGGCAAGGTCGTGCTGGTCGACTTCTGGACTTATGGCTGCGTCAACTGCGTCAACACGCTGCCGCACGTCACCGACCTCTATGCCAAGTACAAGGACCGGGGTCTCGTCGTGGTCGGCGTGCACACGCCGGAATTCCCGTTCGAGCGCTCGGCCTCCAATGTCCAGGCGGCGCTGAAGAGGCACGGCATCACCTATCCGGTGGCGCAGGACAATGATTCCAGGACCTGGAACGCCTACAGCAACCAGTATTGGCCGGCGCAGTACATCATCGACCAGAACGGCAAGATCGTGTTCCAGCATGCGGGCGAAGGCCGCTATGACGAGATCGACCGCACCGTGGCAAAGCTGCTGAACGCCAATAGCTGATGTCTTACAGCTTAGACAAAGAGTCCTATAGGATGCGCACGCGGCATGAGTCATCCATGCAGTGGCCGGGCGCGATGGCATAGCTGAGCTGCCAGATCGGCGCCCGCGTCGTCACGATTGTCGTGTTGTACGGGAGCGCCGATGCTGTCGAATCTTGATCCCATCGTGCTTGCGCGCGCGCAGTTTGCGTTCACGATGTCGTTCCACATCGTATTTCCGGCGTTCTCGATCGGGCTCGCCAGCTATCTCGCGGTGCTTGAGGCCATCTGGCTGTGGACCGGCCGCGAGGTCTTCCTCAACCTGTTTCACTACTGGCTGAAGATCTTCGCGATCACGTTCGGCATGGGCGTGGTGTCGGGCATCGTGATGTCCTACCAGTTCGGCACCAACTGGTCGGCCTTTGCCGACAAGACCGGACCGGTCATCGGTCCGTTGATGGCCTACGAGGTGCTGACCGCGTTCTTCCTCGAAGCCGGTTTCCTCGGCGTTATGCTGTTCGGTCTCGAACGCGTCGGCCCGAGGCTGCACTTCCTTGCGACGCTGATGGTGGCGATCGGCACGTTGATCTCGGCGTTCTGGATCCTCTCCGCCAATTCATGGATGCAGACCCCGGCCGGCTACGCCGTCAATTCTGATGGCCAGTTCGTGGTCGCCGACTGGTTCGAGGCGATCTTCAATCCATCCTTCCCCTACCGGCTCGTGCACATGGTGCTCGCCGCCTATTTGACGACATCGCTGGTGGTCGGCGCGGTCGGCGCGTTTCATCTGCTGCGCGACCGCCATCTCGCCGGCCCCCGGGTGATGTTCTCGATGGCGATGTGGATGGCGGCACTGGTCGCGCCGATCCAGATCCTTGCCGGCGATCAGCACGGCATCAACACGCTGGCGCATCAACCGGCCAAGGTCATGGCCATGGAGGGGCACTACCAGAGTCACAAGGACGGTGCGCCGCTGATTCTGTTCGGGCTTCCCGATCAGGCCGCCGGCCGGGTCGATTACGCGATCGAGATCCCGAAACTGTCCTCGCTGATCCTCAAGCACTCCCTCGATGCGCCGCTCGCAGGACTTGATACCGTGCCGCGCGAAAACTGGCCGCCGGTGCCGATCACATTCTGGTCGTTCCGCATCATGGTCGGGCTTGGCTTCCTGATCTTCGGCTTGGGGCTGTTCAGCCTCTGGGCACGCTGGCGCGGCACCCTGTTCGACTCCCGTCCGCTGCATATCTTCGCGCTGTACATGGGCCCGGCGGGGTTCATCGCGGTGCTCGCCGGCTGGATCACCACGGAGACCGGCCGACAGCCCTTCACGGTCTACGGCCTGTTGCGAACCGTGGACGCCGTCTCGCCGCTGGCCGCGCCGGCGGTGGGGTCGTCGCTGCTGGCCTTCGTCATCGTCTATTTCATCGTGTTCGCGGCGGGCGCCATTTACATTCTGCGCCTGATGGCGGCCTCGCCTCACCAGGGAGAGCAGGGGCCGCGCGGCGACATACCGGCGCGCGCCGCCGGCATCACGCCGGCCTCGGGCGCTGCGGCACAGGGTGCGCCGTCATGATCGCCGCCGTCGATCTCGCGACCGTCTGGGCCTTCATCATCGCCTTCGCGGTGTTCGTCTATGTCGTGATGGACGGATTCGATCTCGGCCTCGGCATGCTGTTTCCGTTGTTTCCCGCCAAGGCCGACCGCGACGTCATGATGAATAGCGTGGCCCCGGTCTGGGACGGCAACGAAACGTGGCTGGTCCTGGGCGGCGGCGGCCTGATGGCCGCCTTTCCTCTCGCCTATGCGGTGCTGATGCCGGCGCTCTACACGCCCATCATCGCGATGCTGATCGGCCTGGTCTTCCGCGGCGTCGCCTTTGAATTCCGCTGGCGCACCACCGCAGCACGAAACCGCTGGGACATTGCTTTTGCCGCCGGTTCTCTGGTGGCAACGCTGGCGCAGGGGATCGCGCTCGGGGCGATCCTGCAGGGCGTGCAGGTCGAGGCGCGGCATTATGCCGGCGGCTGGTGGGACTGGCTCACGCCGTTCAGCCTCCTGACCGGGATCGCCCTGGTCATCGGCTATTGCGTGCTGGGCGCCAACTGGCTCATCCTGAAGACCGAGGGCGCCCTGCGCGACAAGGCCTACCGGCTGAGTTGGTATCTGCTGTTCGCGATGCTTGCGACCATCGCGTCGGTCAGCATCGCCACGCCTTTTCTCAGCATCCAATACGCACAACGCTGGTTCGCCTGGCCAGGCATCGTCCTGGCCGCGCCGGTTCCGATCGCCGTCGCCGCCGTGAGCGCGCTCCTGATGCGCAGTCTCACCCGAAAGCAGGACTCGCGGCCGTTCTTGCTGTCTCTGGTGCTGTTCGCCTTGTCCTATGCCGGGCTGGGCATCAGCATGTATCCCTATATCGTGCCGCAGAGCATCACCATCTGGCAGGCGGCGGCGCCGCGGAACAGCCAGATCTTCATGCTGGTGGGCGTGGCCGGACTGGTGCCGCTGATCCTCGGCTACACCGGCTGGGCCTACTGGGTCTTCCGCGGCAAGGTCCGGGCCGGGAGCGGCTATCACTGATGTCGCGCAATGCAGAACTGATGCCGCTGAGGCGGCGGCTGATCTGGTTCGCCGTTCTCTGGCTCGGCGGGGTGAGCGCCGTCACCATCATTTCGTTCGGTCTCAGGCTATGGCTTGCGCCGAATTGATCAGATCGGCCGGCGAGGACCGCTCGCCCGCCGCTGCTTGACTCCACGGACCCGTCCGTGGAGTTTCGCGCCGACAGAGATCAGCGCCCGCGATGGACGACGCCACCAGCAGCCCCGACATTCGCCTTCGTGAAGGCGCCTCGATCGCGCAGCGGCTGGTCATGTCCGGCTTTGCGGCCGCCGTTGCCCTGTGCTTCACGCCGGGCCTGTTCACACACGATCCCCTGGAGGTGATCATCTCCGTGGTCGCGCTGCTGGTGGGAGCGGCGTTCGTCGGCATCATCATGCTGGCGCCGGCGGTGGTGTGGATCATCACGCCGGACGAGATCCTGATCGGGGAGCAGCGCCCGTTCGGGAAACTGAAGACGCGGATCATCGCCAAGGACGACATCAGGGGATTGCAGGTTCCCGGCAGCAAGAGGGCGAAAGCCCGCTTCCAGCTCGCCTTCACGCTGGCCTCCGGAGAACGCCTGACATCGCCGCCGATCGCCGATGTCACCCACGTGCACGACACGGTGGCGCGGATCGCCGCGCAATTCGACGTTCCCGATGTCGAGTCTCCGGTCAATCCGCTCGATGCCAGCAATCCCGAGATGCGTCTCGGTGACCCCCTCGAGCCGTTTTCGACGAGGGACATCAGGATCGTCGCGCTGATCGTCGTCGCATTGTGCGCCGTTCCCTACGCCTACAGGCTCTGGCGTGGCCTGTCGCCCGGGCCGGTCGACATCATGCTGCTGCCGGTCGGCGCGCTCGCCGCTTTCGGCGTGCACCGATATGCCAACCTTGTGACCGGCGCTTTCTGGATCATCCGCCAGGGCGATATCCGAGTCGAACGCCTGTGGGGCGACGGCACGTTGCGCGCCGATCACATCGAAGGGCGCGACGTCAAGACGATCACGGTCGAGCGCCGCGGCCGGTCCGAGGAGGAGCACTGCATCGTCGTGATCCGATCGCAGTCGGGACGACGGTTTCGCAGTCCTCGCATCGGTTCGAGGCCCGAGGCGCGGGCCGTGGGGACGGAGATCGTCCGGCGGCTCGGGATCGCGGCTGAGAACAACAAGATCTAGCTGGCATCTCGTGCGAATTGGCGAAGTTGATCTCGCCGCTAGTTCGGTCTGAGCCTCTCCCGGTTGCGGGAGAGGTCGGCGCGCCCGGGCGATGCGAAGCATCGTCCCGCGCGCCGGGTGAGGGTTCTCTCCTCTGGGGGAGTCTTTCTGCGGAGACACCCTCTCCCCGACCCTCCGCCGCAAGCGGGGGAGGGAGCGCATCGACTTCTCGGCGGTAATCTGAGCTTTTCGCGCCATCCCCCGTTTGTGGTATTGCGCGCCGTCCGTCAAAAAACCAAAGCATTCTCGTGACATATCGTCTAAGGGTGCCTTGAACTTGCCATGAAGATGGCCCTGAGATTTGATGGTTCCAGATGATTTTGGCCTTGGCCGCGGGGAGAGCTTGAAATGACGGATTTTCGTCGCCTGACCGGGATGTTTGTGGCTGCGATCGGCCTGATCCTGTCCGCACCCCATGCCTACGCCCAGCAGCCCGACCGCGGCGACGAGCCGGGCCTGGTCGCCGACGATGCCTATGAGCTCGATCCGGAATGGCAGAAGCAGGTCGTCTATTTCCGCACCACCGAAGCGCCCGGCACTCTCATCATCTCGACCGCCGAACGGCATCTCTACCTGGTGCAGCCCGGTGGTCGTGCGATCCGCTATGGCATCGGCGTCGGCCGCGATGGTTTTCAATGGCAGGGGCTGGTGAACATCACCAACAAAAAGGAGTGGCCGGACTGGACGCCGCCGCCGGAGATGATCCAGCGCCAGCCCTATCTGCCGCGCTTCATGGCCGGCGGCCCCGGAAATCCGCTCGGCGCGCGCGCCATGTATCTGGGCACCACCGTTTATCGCATCCACGGCACCAATCGGCCCGACACGATCGGCACCAAGGTCTCCTCAGGCTGCTTCCGGCTCGTCAATCGCGACGTCGCCGATCTCTACGATCGCGTCCCTGTCGGCACCAAGGTGGTCATCCGGCAGAAGCCCGAACTCTGATCTTCTCGCCCTGGCGAATATTCCTTTTCCCGATTATTTCGAGAGAGCAACATGATGCGCACTTTTCGTGGCGGCCTGCTGATCGGGCTCGCAGTCGCCGTGCTGGTCGCCGTCCTGGCCATCATCTATGAATTCTACGACACCCGCACCCTGAAGCGCACCGTCCGCCGCGGCGAAGTGCTGTGCGGCGTCAACAAGGGCCTGCCGGGCTTCTCGATCCCCGACGACAAGGGCAACTGGACCGGCTTCGACGTCGATTTCTGCCGCGCGGTGGCCTCCGCGATCTTCAACGACCCGAGCAAGGCGAAATTCGTCGCGCTCGATGCCAGCGAGCGCTTCAAGGAATTGCAGAGCCGGAAAGTGGACATCCTCTCGCGCAACTCGACCTGGAGCATGGCGCGCGAGCTCGACTACGATCTCTATTTCCCCGCGGTCGCCTATTACGACGGCGCAGGCTTCATGCTGCCGCGCGCGCGCAACAAGGAAACCGCGCTGGATCTGACCGGCAGCAAGGTCTGCGTCCAAACCGGGACCACCACGGCGCTCAACGTCGCGGATTACTTCCGTGCCAACAACATGAAGTATGAAGAGATGAAGTTCGACAAGCTGGACGACGTGGTGAAAGCCTACGATACCGGCAAATGCGACACGCTCTCCGCCGACGTCTCCCAGCTCTACGCGCTGCGGATCAACCTGTCGAAGCCCGGCGACCACATGATCCTGCCGGACATGATCTCCAAGGAGCCGCTCGCACCCGTCGTGCGCCAGCGCGACGACGACTGGATGATGATCGTGAAGTGGACGCTGTACGCGATGATCAACGCCGAGGAGCTCGGCGTCTCCTCGGAGAACATCGACGAGGCCCTGAAATCGAAGAAGCCGGAAGTGATGCGGCTGGTCGGCACCGAGGGCAATTACGGCGAGCAGCTCGGCCTCACCAAGGATTGGGTGGTCCGCATCATCCGCCACGTCGGAAATTACGGCGAGATGTACGAGCGCAACATCGGCGAGAAGTCGAAGCTGAAGATCCCGCGCGGAATGAACCAGCTGTGGAATGCAGGCGGCGTGCAATACGCGCCGCCGGTGCGGTAAGGAGTATCTCCGCCGTCATTGCGAGCGGAGCGAAGCAATCCAGAGTCTTTCCAAGGCGACAGTCTGGATTGCTTCGTCGCAAGTGCTCCTCGCAATGACGAGCTTGGGGCGGGCGCGCTATCCACACTCTCAACTGTCATCGCCCGCGAAAGCGGGCGATCCAGTATTCCAGAGACGGTTGTGATCAATCGAGAGGCCGCGGCGTACTGGGTCGCCCGGTCAAGCCGGGCGACGACACTCCGTGTGAGGCACGTGCTCGCGTCTCATGTTCGCGCGCTCAATATCCCCGCGCCCGCGCCAGCTGCTCGGTGTGGTAATTGGCATCCCCGAACAATTCCTCGCACACACGCGCGCGCTTCATGAAGAAGCCGATGTCGAACTGGTCGGTCATGCCCATGCCGCCATGCATCTGCACGCCTTCCTGCACCGCGCGCGTGGCGGTGGTGCCGGCGCGGGCCTTTGCCACCGCGACGCTTGAGGCGGCCTTGGCCACGTCCGTATCGAGCGCTTGCAGCGCCTTCATCACGGCGGCCCGGGTGATCTCGATGTCGACATAGAGTTCGGCGGCGCGGTGCTGCAGCGCCTGGAATTCGCCGATCAGCTTGCCGAACTGCTTGCGGCTCTTCAGGTACTCGACGGTGCGGTTGAACACCTCTTCGCTCAAGCCGACCATTTCGGAGGCCACCGCGCCGCGCCCGATATCGAGCACGCCGTCGAGCAAGCCGGCCCCCTGGTCGACTTCGCCGAGCACGCTGTCGGCGTTGACCTCGACGTTGGCGAGTTCAATCCGCGCCGCATTGTGCGCGTCGACCATGATGGTGCGCTCGATCGTAACGCCCTTGGCCTTGGGATTGACGAGGAACAGCGTCAGCCCCTCGCGCTCGCCGGCCGCGCCTGCGGTGCGCGCGGCGACGATAAAGAGATCGGCGACGTGGCCATCGACCACCAGCGCCTTGGCGCCGGAGAGCTTGAAGCCGTTGCCGGCCCGCACGGCCTGGAGGCTGGCCTGAAGCGGGCGATGCTTTGCGCCCTCGTCGACCGCGAGCGTCGCGAGCAGGGAGCCGTTGGAAATCTTCGGCAGATATTCCGACTTCTGCGCGGCATTGCCGCCACGGTTCAGTGCCGAGGCCGCGACCACGCTGGTGGCGAGGAAGGGCGACGGCATCAGCGTGCGGCCGATCTCCTCCATCACCACGCCGGCCTCGACATAGCCGAGCCCGCTACCGCCGAACTCTTCCGGCACCAGCAAGCCGGCAAAACCCATCTCGGCGAAGGAATGCCAAAACTCCTTGGAGAAGCCGATGGGGTCTTTGCTGTCGCGCAGATGCCGCAAATGCGACACCGGCGCCTTGTCGCTGATCAGCCCGCGCGCGCTGTCGCGGAGCATCGATTGTTCTTCGGTGAGGACGAGGGCCATGTGCGTGTTCCGATTCGAAATCTGTCTTGTCTTGGTCATTCCGGGATGGCCCGAAGGGCCAGGCCCGGAATCCATCAGGCGGCATATACGCGGTGAAATGGATTCCGGGCTCGCGCTTCGCGCGCCCCGGAATGACGGGAAATCTTACGCCCCCGGCAGATCGAGGATGCGCTTGGCAACGATGCCGAGCATGACCTCGGTCGTGCCGCCCTCGATCGAGTTGGCCTTGGTACGCAGCCAGGCGCGTGGACGGGCGCCTTGCCTGGAGCGCTCGCTCTCCCATTCCAGCGCATCGACGCCGCCGGCCGACATCAGGATCTCGTAACGGCGCTTGTTGAGCTCGGTGCCGTAATATTTCATCGCCGACGAGAACGCCGGATGCGCCTGACCCGCCTTGGCGAGATCGACCGCGCGCTCGGCGCAGGCTGCAAGGGCAGCTTCGTCGACGTCGAAGCTGGCGATGCGGCCACGCAGCATCGCATCGTCGAGCCGCCCCAGCGCATCGGTGCCGACGGAATCGGCCGCGATCTGGCCGAGCGGACGGCCGACGCCGCGCTCGCCCATGCCTGATATCATCGCGCGCTCGTGCTGGAGCAGATATTTTGCGACGTCCCAGCCGCGGTTGACGGTGCCGACCACGTGCGATTTCGGCACGCGGACATTGTCGAAGAACGTCTCGCAGAACGGCGAGTAGCCGGAGATCAGCAGGATCGGCTTGGTGGTCACGCCCTTCGAGGTCATGTCGAACAGGATGAAGCTGATGCCGTCATGCTTCTTCGCGGCGGGATCGGTGCGGACGAGGCAGAAGATCCAGTCGGCGTAGTTGGCATAGGACGTCCAGATCTTCGACCCCGTGATGACGAAATCATCGCCGTCGCTCTCGGCGCGGGTCTGGAGCGACGCGAGATCGGAGCCGGCGTTCGGCTCGGAATAGCCCTGGCACCAGCGGATCAGGCCCGCAGCGATTTTCGGCAGATGCTCCTTCTTCTGCGCGTCGTTGCCGTATTTCAGCAGCGCCGGCCCGAGCATCCAGATCCCGAAGCTCGACAGCGGGGGACGCGCGCCGATTCGTCCCATCTCCGCGCGCAGCACCTTGTGCTCGGCAGCGCTGAGGCCACCGCCGCCATACTCCTTCGGCCAGTCTGGTACGGTCCAGCCCTTGTCGCGCATGCGCTCGAACCAGATGCGCTGCGGCTCCGACGAGAACTTTGCATTGCGTCCGCCCCAGAACACGTCGGCGTCTGATGTCGCGGGCTTGCGCATTTCCGGCGGGCAGTTGGCCTCGAGCCAGGCACGTGTTTCGCTGCGGAATGTTTCGAGATCGGCGGTCTCAGTCTCGCTGGCCCTGGAGTCAGTCATTGGTCGTTTCCATCAATCAAAATCGGCTTGTTGGGCGCGACTCTGGGCCAAGCTCCCGTGGAATTCAACCACTTCCGTGTCACGCATCCGCTATAGTCGCCGCGACGGCGAAGCTTGAAAACAAAGAGGAAACAACAATGCGCCTGAAGCTTCTTTCGCCTGGCGAAATGAACGAGAGCCAGCGGCAGACCTATGACGAGTCGATTGCCGGCAAGCGCGGCAAGCCGCCGGCCCCGATGATGGCCTGGCTCAACAGCCCCGACATGGCCCGTCACGCCACGCGGCTCGGCGAGGTCCTGCGCTACGACACGATCTTCCCCGCGAAGCTCTCGGAGATCGCGATCCTGGTGACGGCGCGGCACTGGACCGCCCATTACGAATGGTACGCGCACAAGCGGCTGGCGCTTGCCGGTGGCATGGACCCTGACATCATCGACGCCATCCGCGACCGCCGCACGCCCGAGTTCGACGATCCCAAGGGCAAGATGATCTACGACGTCGCAAAGTCGCTGCATGAGGGCCACGGCGTCGAGAAGGGCCTCTATGACGCGGCGGTGAAGCTGCTCGGCGAACGCGGCGTGGTCGAGGTGATCGGTCTCTGCGGCTATTACACGCTGGTGTCGATGACGCTGAACACGTTCGAGTTCGAGCTGCCGGAGGGCGAGGTGCGGGAGCTGTCATAGTTTCGCATATGGAAACGATGGGTTTCAGGATAGGCCAGTGGCACTGTCCCGAGGCCGGGCCTATGTGGGGATTGTCAACGGAGCAGCCGCATGTCGCAGAACCAAGCCGTCGCCGCCGGCACCAGGATCGGCCACGTTCACCTCAAGGTCGCCGATCTCGATCGCGCGCTCGGCTTCTATTGCGGCGTGCTCGGTTTCGAGCTGATGCAGCGCATGGGCTCCGGCGCGGCCTTCATCTCGGCCGGCAGCTATCACCACCACATCGGGCTCAACACCTGGGAGAGCAAGGGCGGCTCGCCGCCACCGCCGGGAACGACCGGGCTCTATCACACCGCGATCCTCTATCCGACGCGACCCGCGCTGGCCGATGCGCTGCACCGCGTGCTCACGGCCGGCATTGCGCTCGACGGAGCGAGCGACCATGGCGTGTCCGAGGCGCTGTATTTGCGCGATCCGGACCAGAATGGCGTGGAGCTGTATTGGGACAAGCCGCGGGAGCAATGGCCGTTCGGGCCGGACGGCAAGCTCGCGATGTTCACGAAGCGGCTGGATGTGGAGGAGCTGCTGAAGCAGCGCGAGGCGTGAGTTCTGCTCCCTCTCCTCGTCATTGCGAGCGCAGCGAAGCAATCCAGACTGTCACCGCGGAGACAGCCTGGATTGCTTCGTCGCAAGGGCTCCTCGCAATGACGGAGTGTGTTGAGGCGCCTTCGCTCACGACTGAGATCTTCGTCCCCGCACCATGATCAACGCCGCCGCTACCACTTCCAGCGCGATACAGAGATAGAACGGCAGCTCATAGCCGCCGGAGAAATCGCGCAGAAAACCGACCACGCCGGGGCCGAACGCATAGGTCACCTGGTTGATCGCGGTGTTGAGGCTGATCAGCACGCCGAACGACGCGGAATCGAATTCCTGCTGCACGATCAGCGACGGCAGCGTGATGAGATTGCCGACCGAGAAGCCGAACAATGCGCAGGCCGCGATCAGCACGTAGTCATTGTGCAGATTGATGACGACGAGAAGCGCCACGGCCTGGCTCAGGAACGATAGCGCCGAGGCAAGCCGCTGGTTGAGGCGGTCGATCACCAGCGAAAACAGCACCCGGCCGATCACCGCCATCGCGGTCAGCACCGCAACCGCAACGGCCGCGCGCTCGCGCCCGATCACGGGATCCAGGAACGAGATCAGGTGGACGATGAAGCCGACCTGCGCGAACAGCACCAAAGCAAAGGCAATGGTCACGGTGAGGAAGCCGACATCGCGCAACGCCTGGCTGCGAATCTGCGCCGACGATTGCGGCTTCGTTTTCGTCGCGGCGCGCCGGCCATGGAGATCGGGCGGGCGGCCGACGACGATCAGGATCACCGGCAGGAGCAGCGCCAGCATGGCGCCGGCGACGATATACATCGCGCTGGCGAAGCCGACATGGCCGATCAGGGTCACCAGCAGCGGTACGCCGACGATGCCGCCGAAGCTTGCGCCGTTCAGCGCCAGGCTGATGGCCATGCCGCGCTTGTGGTCGAACCACAGGCTGATCGTGTTGGTGATCATGGCCAGACTCGTGCCGGCCCAGCCGAAGGCGAGCACGGCGTTCGCGAGATAAAGCTGCCACGGCTCGCGCACTGCGCCGATCGCGACCGCCGCGGCCGACATCGCCAGCGTCCCCGCGATCAGGCCGAGGCGCGGGCCGTATGTGTTGACGGCTTCGCCGACGAAGACCACGAGCAGCGCGCCGAAAAGATAGAAGAACGTCGTGGCGGACGAGATCAGCGAGGCCGACCAGCCGTGCGCGCGCTGGAGCTCGGCGACATAGACGCTCTGGCCGTAGAAGCCGAGCCCCCAGCCGAAGGTCGCGAGCAGGAAGCAGACCGCGACGATGCGCCAGCCTTCGTAGCGGAGAGAGGATTCGTCGATGGATACGTCGTGCCGGGGATTGTCGAGCATTTGCGCTTGTCCTTCGTTTCCCCCGCGAGCGCCGTGCTTCACGCCCGCCTGTTGATGACGAGCATCATGTAACAACCCAGGCCCCGGAAATCACTTCGACCTGGATCGAACTATCAACGCTGCTGACAGCCTCCCGCCATCTCAGATCGCATCCGGGAACTCACTCATGGCTGCGTCCAGCCGCGCCTTGCGGCGGCGGGCAAAGGAGGCCAGCGAGAGCACGGCGAGGCCGAGCACCACCGGCGGGAACACCACCATGTTCACCGCGGACCAGCCGTAACTGGCGAGCAATTGGCCGGACGAGAACGAACCGATCGCCATCATGCCGAACACCAGGAAATCGTTGAAGGCCTGCACCTTGTTGCGCTCCTGCGGCCGGTGCGTCTCCAGCACCAGCGCGGAGGCGCCGATGAAGGAAAAATTCCAGCCCACACCAAGCACGATCAGCGTGGCCCAGAAATGCATCGCGGTGATGCCGGACAGGCCGATGCCGGCCGCGCCCGCCTCCAGCAGCAGGCCGGCGGCAACGACCTTCCGCGCGCCGAAGCGGGCGATCAGCGCGCCTGTGAAGAAGCTCGGCCCGTACATGGCGACGATGTGCCATTGAATGCCGAAATTCGAATCGGAAACGCTCAAGCCGCACAGCTTCATGGCGAGCGGCGCCGACGTCATCACCAGATTCATCATGGGATAGGAGATGACGCCGCACAGCGCCGCCGCAATGAAGCGCGGCTGCGTCACGATCTCGAGCAGCGGCCGCCCGCCATGAAGATCGGCCGGCGCCGGCTTCGGCATGTCGACCCCGGCGACGATGCCCATCGCGATGAGCGCGACAGCAGCCTGGACCAGGAAGCTGAAGGCGAACAGATAGGGCTGCCAGACATCCATGGTCCATTGCACGAGCTGCGGACCGAGCACGCCGGCGAACACGCCGCCCGCCATCACCCAGGACACCGCCTTGGGCCGATAGGCCGCACTGGCGCCATCGGCGGCGGCGAAGCGATAGGACTGCGCCACCGCGCCGTAGAGGCCGCCGAGAAAAGTCGCCAGACAGAACAATGGAAACGAAGCGTGCAGGATCGCGAACGAGCCGAGCAGACCGGTCAGCGCGCCCAGACCGGTGCCGACGATGAAAGCGACGCGGCGGCCGAAGCGTCGCGAGATCGCGCCGGTCGGCAGCGTGCCGGCGGCGAGGCCGAGCACATACATCGAGATCGGCACCGTCGCGAACGAGACGTCGGGCGCGAGCGTCGCGCCGACGATCGCGCCGGTGGCGAAGATCACCGCCGAGTTGGCGCCGGTCAGCGCCTGCGCGGCGGCAAGGCGCACCACGTTGGCGCGCACGCGGGCGTCGGCGGCGATCTCATTGGCTGCAGTCACATCCAGCATCGGCATTTCCGCCCCAACGGGCTTTCGAGGGGCTTTCAAGACTTTCAAGGGCTCGCTTGATTCCCGGCACTATGGCGGGGCGCGGGAGGGCGGGCAACCGACGCAAACGGGCGCAGGCCATGTCTCTGACGCAATCGGGCCGATGATAATGGGCCGCGCACTTGACGGCTTGCGCTCGATCAAATCCTATCCGCCGCAACCTTCCGGAGTTTCGTTCATGTCCGTCGACGACAGGCCTACGCTCAGCGCTCCCGACGACGATCCCTGGCTCTGGCTGGAGGAGATCGAAGGCAAGCAGGCGCTCGATTTCGTCACGCGACAGAACAGCCTGACGCTTGAGGCGTTCGGCGGAGCGGCCTTCGCGCGCGACCGCGATATCCTCGCGGCGATCTACGATCGTCCCGACAACATCCCCTATATCAGCCGCCGCGGCACTGAACTGCACAATCTCTGGAAGGATGCCACCAACCCGCGCGGCCTGTGGCGGAAGACTTCGCTCGCGGAGTTTCGCAAATCGCATCCGGCGTGGGAGATCATGCTGGATGTCGACCAGCTCGCCGCGCGCGAAGGCGAGGACTGGCTGCTGAGCGGCATCACCACGCAGCCGGGAAGCACGCGCGCCATTTTGGGCCTGTCGCGCGGTGGCAGCGACGCCGTCATCTTGCGGGAATTCGACCTCGACACCAAGAGTTTCGTTGCGGACGGCTTTGCGCTGTCCGAAGCCAAGGGCGGCGCCGATTGGCTCGATGCCGACACGCTGCTGCTGTCGAGCGCCCATGGCGAGGGCATGGCGACTGCTTCCGGATATTCGCGAACGGTTCGCCTGTGGCGGCGCGGCCAGCCTGTCGATCAGGCGCGGGTGATCATCGAGACCACGGCCGATCATATGGCGATCTCCGGCATCGTCGACGACACCGCTGCGACCCCGCGCAGCTGGATCGTCGACCAGATCGACTTCTTCAACCATGCGCTCTGGCTGCGCGATGCAGACGGCACGACGACGAAGCTCGATCTGCCGACCGGCATCTGGTTGCAGGCGCATGGCGACTGGTTCGCGATGAAGCTGCGCGAAGCCTGGTCGATCGAGGGCAGAACTTATGCCGCCGACACCGTGCTCGGCATGTCGCTCTCGGCGTTCCTCGCCGGCAGCCGCGATTTCGCGGTGCTGTTCGAGCCGGAAGCTCGCCGCGCCCTGCAAGGTCTGTTTTGGACGGGAGGAAAGCTGGTGCTGTCGATCCTCGACGAGCTCCAGCCGCAATTCGAGATCTGCACGCCGTCCGCCACGAGCTGGAGCCGCGCGTCACTCGGCGGCCTGCCGCAGATCGGCGTGGTCGACATCTGGCCGCTGGATCGCCACCCCTCCGAGAGCAATGGCGACCTGCTTGCGAATGTGCAGGATCCGCTGACGCCGCCGTCGCTGCTGCTGATGGAGCGCGGCGTCGCGAGCCCGACAGTGCTGAAACAGGCGCCGAAAACATTCAACGCCGACGGCCTCGTGGTGACCCAGCACGAGGCGATCTCGATCGACGGCGAGCGTATCCCTTATGTGCAGACGGGCCCCACTGGCGAGACCGGCGATGCACCGGTCTATATGAGCGCCTATGGCGGCTTCGGCCATTCGGTGAAGCCGTATTACAATTCGTCGCTCGGCAAGCTGTGGCTGGAGCGTGGCGGCACCACGGTGCAGGCGAATTTGCGCGGCGGCGGCGAATTCGGCACACGCTGGCACGATGCCGGCCGGCTCGCCGGCAAGAAACTGTCGCACGACGATTTCGCAGCCGTTGCCGCCGATCTCGTCCGCCGCGGCGTGACGACGGCAAAGCGCATCGCCGCACAGGGCGGATCGAACGGCGGCATCCTCATCACCAACATGCTGGTGCGATACCCCGAACGTTTCGGCGCGCTGTTCTGCACCATCCCGCTGATCGACATGCGCCGCTACACGAAGCTGCTCGCCGGCGCGAGCTGGATCGCGGAATATGGCGATCCCGACAAGCCCGAGGAGTGGGACTGGCTGAAGACCTACTCCGCCTATCACAACGTCAAGGCCGGCCAGCCCTACCCGCCGATCCTGATCGCCACCACGCGGCGCGACGACCGTGTCCATCCCGGCCATGCGCGCAAGATGGCGGCAAAGCTCCAGGCCATGGGCTACGAGGCCTGGTTCTACGAGCCTGAAGCGGGTGGCCACGGCTACGGCAAGGACAACAAGGAGCGCGCCGGGTTCGAGGTGATTGGCTTTCGGTTCTTGAAGGACAAGATCGGGTGGCGGGATGGCGAGGGCTGACGGGCTCTTGATTGAATCAGTGGGAGCGCAGCAGGCGGTGCACCTCGCCCGCTTGCGGGAGAGGTCGGCGCGAAGCGCCGGGTGAGGGTTCTATCCTCTAGGGGATGCCCCATTGCGGAGACACCCTCTCCCCAACCCTCCCCCGCAAGCGGGGGAGGGAGCGCACCGCCGTCTGAGCTTAGCGCGAAAACACCAGCGTCAAATTGTTTGCCGGCATGTCGATCGTATCAAGGAGGCGAAGACCAACGCCGCGGGCGAGGGCCTCGACATCGGCGATGTCACGCACGCCCCAGTCGGGATTGCCTTCACGCAGGGAGGTGTCGAACACGGCGTTGCTGAGCGCGATGTGCTTGCCGCCGCGCTTGAACGGGCCGTAGAGGAACAGCTTGCCGTCGGCCCGCAAATAGCGGCCGGCGCCGGCGAACAGGCCCTCGGCGACGCTCCATGGCGCGATATGGATGACATTGGCGCAGAACAATGCGGCAAGACTTGACGGCGCCTGCCCGCTTTTCATCTCCGGACACCAATCGGGATCGGTGAGATCGATCCGCAGTGGCGAGCGGATGTTTTTCAGGCCTGAATGAACGCGCCAGGCCTCGATGCTCTTGAGGTGGCGCTGGTTGAGATCGCTCGGCCACCAGATCAGGCCGGGCGTGTGACGGGCGAAGTAGACCACGTGCTGGCCGGTTCCGCTGCCGAGCTCGACCACGTTGCCGGTGCAACCGGCGAGATGCTTTTCCAGTGCCGCCCAGAGCGGCTCGTGATTGCGATGAAACGCCGGTGCGTCGAGCCGCCCATCCGACTCGACCCGACCGCCATCCCTGCCGAATTCGACGACATATTCAGCCAAGTGAGGTCCCCTTGAAAAAACGAGAACGCGTTGAAAACAGGTTGAGCGGCAAAACGCTCGGGAAACGCCGGCCCGCGCCACGGCCCTTAACTCTCGGGCCAAATCGGCTGAACAAATAATCTCATTAGTTGCAATGGGGAAGATATTAACTTCATTTTGTCGCGTGCATAGTCTCGATTGTCAGGCGGTGCCCTTTGTGCTTTGGAACGCTTCTATTTCGCGATCTTGACCATCGATATAACGCCTCGGAATGACGCCTTGACCGCCTTTTCCCGGACGCCCGTTCTGTTCATCTTGCTGGCCATTGCCGCCGGCCTCGCCAGCCCGGCGTGGGCGCAGTCCGCTGTGGCAGACGGCCAGAAACTCGCTTTCGACCGCGGCAAGGGCAATTGCCTGACCTGCCATGTCATCAGGGGTGGCGACCTGCCGGGAACGATCGGGCCGGAACTGAAGGACCTCAAGGCCAAATACCCCGATCGCAACGAGCTCGCCGCGATCATCTTCGACGAGACCAAGCGCAATCCGCAGACCATGATGCCGCCGTTCGGCCGGAACCGGATTTTGACCGAACAGGAGATCAGCGCGATCGTTGATTTCCTGCAGACCCTGTGACTTCAGGCACGCCACGAGATTTGGTTGGGAGACCCGAGATGACCACACTCACCGGCCCAAGTGCGACGCGGCGCCTGATCCTTCAGGGCGCAGCCTCGGTCGCGCTGCTCGGCCTCGGCAATCTGCCGTTCGGCGCCGCGCCCGCGCGCGCCGCGGCCAACGACAAATATCCGGAAGAGGCGTTCAAGCAGAAGAGCGAGGCGGACGCCGTCAAGGCGCTGTACGGCAAAACCGCCGAGCCGTCCGACAAGGTCAAGCTGGACGCCCCCGAGATCGCCGAGAACGGCGGTGTCGTGCCAATCTCGGTGACGACGACGCTCGACAAGGTCACCTCGATTTCGTTCTTCGTGGCCGAGAATCCCAGCGCGCTTGCCGCCAGCTACAGGATTCCCGAAGGCACGATCCCTGCCGTCGCCAACCGGCTGAAGATGGCCAAAACCACCAACGTCGTTGCGATCGTGGAGGCCGACGGCAAGCTCTACAGCGCGACCAAAGAGGTCAAGGTCACCGTCGGCGGCTGCGGCGGCTAAGCGAGGAAGATCGAGATGGCATCCAGCATTCGCGTCCGCGCCACCGCCAACGGCGACATCACCGAGGTGCAGGCGCTGATCCAGCACCCCATGGATACCGGCTTCGTCAAGGACGCCAAGGGCGAGCTGATCCCGGCGCATTACATCCAGCAGCTGAAATTCGAATGTAACGGCAAGGACGTCTTCGTTGCCGATTGGGGCACCGCGATCTCGAAGGACCCCTATGTCAAGTTCAGCTTCAAGGGGGCCAAGAAGGGCGACGATCTCAAGGTCTCCTGGACCGATAACAAGGGTGCGTCGGACACGACCACCGCAAAGATCTCGTGATGAAGGCCCGCACCTCCATCCTGCTTGGTTCGTTGAGCGCCGCGCTGGTCGCGTTGGCCCTCACCTCTCCGCGCGTGGTGGCGGCCGACAAGGTCGACCCCGTTGCCGATGCCAAGGCGTTCCAGAACTTCTTCTTCCAGAAATTCCCGACCGTGAAGCACGAGGATTTCGTCAACGGTCCTTATTCCATGAACGAGGACATGAAGCGGCAGTGGCAGGAGAAGGAGGAGTTCCCGCCCTACGAGTTCGCGCTCGACGCCGGCAAGGAGATGTTCGCCACCCCGTTCAAGAACGGCAAGACTTATGCCGACTGCTTCCCGAACGGCGGCATCGGCATCCGCCAGAATTATCCTTATTTCGACGAGAAGGAAGGCAAGGTCGTCACGCTGGAGCTGGCGCTCAACCGCTGCCGTGAGGCCAATGGCGAGGCGCCCTACTCCTACGTCAAGGACGAGATGGCCTCGCTCACGGCGTACATGGCCTTCACCTCGCGCGGCAAGCCGATGGACATCAAGATCCCCGACGATCCGCGCGCGCTCGCGGCCTTCGAGAACGGCAAGCGCTATTTCTACACGCGCCGGGGCCAGATGAACTTCTCCTGCGCGAGCTGCCATGTGCAGAGCCCGGGCGAGCGCATCCGCGCCGAGATCCTGGCGCCGGCGCTCGGCATTCTGAACGCGATGCCGATCTACCGCTCCGAATGGAGCGGCATGGGCACGACCAGCCGCCGCTTCGTCACCTGCAACAGCCAGACCCGTGCGGTTCCGCTGGAGCCGCAGGCGGATGAATACCGCGACGTCGAATATTTCCTGTCCTATGTCGCCAACGGCCTGCCGATATCGGGACCGGGAGCGCGGCCATGAAGCGGTCACTTGCCCTCGCCCTGCTGCTTACCCTCGGCCTCGCGCCGGCGGCGCACGCGGCAAACGAGGCGGATTACAAGACAGCCTATGCCGCCGCCGAAGCCGCCTCCAAGGAGGCTGCCAGCTTGCGCCACCAATGGACCGTGACCGTTTCGGCGCTGGCCGCCGCAAAGAAGGCGGCCGATGGCGGCGATTTCGACCGCGCCGTCGCCGCAGCCAGGGAGGCCGAGGCGCTGGCGAAGGCGTCGATCTTCCAGGCGATGTCCGAAAAAGAAGCCTGGAAGGCGATGGAAATCCGCTAGACTGTTCGCTTGTGCAACAGCCTTGCGACCATGAGAGGGCGCGGAGAATTTCTGGATGGCGATCCGCCGCCGCGATTTCCTGAAGAACGCAGGCCTTGCTGCCGTATCGCTCAGCCTGCCGCGGCTTGCGCGCGGTGCTGAGGCCGCGAGCATTTACGACATCGAACGGTTCGGCAATGCGCGCATCCTTCACCTCACCGACACGCATGCGCAACTCAACCCGGTCTATTTTCGCGAGCCCAGCGTCAATATCGGGATCGGCGAGATGGCGGGACGGCCGCCACATCTGGTCGGCCGCGCCTTTCTCGACCGTTTCGGCATCAGGCCCGACAGCGCGGATGCCTATGCCTTCAGCTGCTTCGAGTTCGAGAAGTCGGCAGGCCGCTTCGGCAAGCTCGGCGGCTTCGCCCATCTGAAGACGCTGATCGACCGCTTGCGCGGCGATGCCGGCGAAAAGCACTCCATGCTCGTTGACGGCGGCGATCTCTGGCAAGGCACGGGACTCGCCAACATCATCCAGGGCCGCGACATGGTCGAAGTCGCAAACCTGCTCGGTATCGAGGCGATGACCGGGCATTGGGAATTCACCTATGGCGAGCAGGCGCTGCGCGACAATCTTGCGCGCTTCAAGGGCGAGTTTCTGGCGCAGAACGTTTTCCTGACCGAAGAAGCCGCATTCAACGACGCCCCCGCCTTCGACAAGGCGACGGGGCGCGTGTTCAAGCCCTCGGTGATCAAAGAGCTCGGCGGCCATCGCGTTGCGATCGTCGGCCAGGCCTTCCCTTACGTGCCGATCGCGCATCCCAGACGGTTCACGCCGGACTGGAGCTTCGGCATCCGCGAGGAAGAGCTCCAGAAGCATGTCGACGGCTTGCGCGGCACCGACAAGGTCGATGCGGTCATCCTGTTGTCGCACAACGGCATGGACGTCGATCTCAAGCTCGCAAGCCGCGTCACCGGCATCGACGTCATCCTCGGCGGCCATACCCATGATGCGATCCCGCAGCCCATCGCAGTGAAAAATGCGAGCGGCACGACGCTCGTCACTAATGCGGGCTCCAACGGCAAATTCCTTGCCGTGCTCGATCTCGCGCTCGAAAAAGGCAAGGTCGGCGACGTCAAATATCATCTGCTGCCGGTCTATTCCGAGCTGTTGAAGCCCGATCCTGGGATGGCCGAGCTGATCGGCCGGTTGCGGGCGCCGTACGTCACCGACTGGTCGGAGAAGATTGCGACTCCCGATCGCCTGCTATATCGCCGCGACAATTTCGCCGGCCCGGTCGACGAGCTGATCTGCAGCGCGCTGCGCACCGAGCTCGACGCCGAGATCGCGCTGTCGCCGGGCTTCCGCTGGGGCGTCACCGGGCTGTCCGGCCAGGCGCTGACGATGGAGGATTTGCTCGCGGAAACCGCGATCAGCTATCCCGAGACCTATGTGCAGGAGATGACCGGCGCCCAGATCAAGGACGTGCTGGAAGACGTCTGCGACAACCTTTTCAATACCGATCCCTATTACCAGCAGGGTGGCGACATGGTGCGCGCCGGCGGGCTCAGCTACACCTGTACGCCGACGGCGGCGATCGGCAGCCGCATCTCGGAGCTGAAGCTCAATGGCGACAAGGCGCTCAGCGCCAGCCACCGCTACAAGGTCGCGGGCTGGGCCTCGGTCAACGGCCAGCAAGGCGCGCCGGTTTGGGATGTGGTGGCAAAATATCTGCGCTCGGGCCGGATGTTTCAGGAGCGTCTCGGCTCCGGCGTCACGCTGAAAGGCGTCGAGGGCAATCCGGGCATCGCAGGACAGGGATGATGCGGTCGCAAACCGTATCCGCGATGCTACTGGCGCTGTTCGCCTGGGCGGCGATGCCGCCGGCGTTTGCGCAACAGGTGCCGCTCCAGGACAAGCCGTTCGCCGAGCACAAGGTCGTGCTGCAGCTCTCCGATGGCGATGCGAAGAAGCAAGCTCTGGTGCTCAGCGTCGCCAACAATTTGCTGAAGGCCTACGACCCCGACAAGGTCGCAATCGAGGTGGTGGCGTTCGGTCCCGGCATCGATCTCCTGCTGTCAGGCAGCGAGCGCCGCAAGCAGGTCGAGAGCCTGATCGCGCAAGGCGTACGCTTCGACATCTGCCTCAACACCGTCGACACGATCGAGCGAGAAACCGGCAAGCGGCCGGAGTTCATCCCCGCCGCCACGCCGGTGCAAGTCGGGGTCGGGCAGATCCTGTTTCTCAGCGAGAACGGGTACACATTGGTGCGGCCGTAATCTTGGGCCCACCCTCGCCTGTCGTCCCGACGCAGGCCGGGCCCCATACCGCGAGGTCTATCGAGTGCGGGCGGTAGGAGCCCTGAACGACGAATCTTCGCCAAATTTCATTCGGTGGCTATGGGTCCCGGCCTTCGCCCGGCCTTCGCCGGGACGACACTGAGTTTGCGGATAGCCCCGAAGCCCCACAATAAAAATCTTCTAAATATTCTCATTTCAACAGCACATTACTTCTCTTTTTGTCCCGCGGCGTAGTAGAATTGGAATCACTCCACGCCGGGTCTTGCCATGATTTTCCGCCAGCTCTTCGACAGTGTTTCGGGTACCTACAGCTATCTCCTGGCGAGCCGCGCCGGCGGCGAGGCGCTGATCCTCGATCCCGTGCTGGAGAAGGTGGACCGCTACTGCCAGCTGCTGCGCGAGCTCGATCTCAAGCTGGTCAAGGCCGTGGACACCCATCTGCACGCCGACCACGTCACCGGCCTCGGCGAGCTGCGCGACCGCACCCATTGCATGACCGTGATGGGCGACCAGACCAAGGCCGACGTGGTGGCGATGCGGGTTGCCGACGGCGACAAGGTGACGATCGAGGGCCTGGCGCTCGACGTGATGTACACGCCCGGCCACACCGACGATTCCTATTCCTATTTGATGGGCGACCGCGTCTTCACCGGCGATACGCTGCTGATCCGCGGCACCGGCCGCACCGATTTCCAGAACGGCTCGTCGCGTGCGCAGTACGATTCGATCTTCAACCGCCTGCTCAAGCTGCCCGACGAGACCATGGTGTTTCCGGCGCATGACTACAAGGGCGACACCGTCTCCACCATCGGCGAGGAGAAGCGCTACAATCCGCGGCTCCAGGTGCGCTCGGTCGACGATTACATCGAGCTGATGGCCAATCTGAAGCTGCCCAATCCGAAGATGATGGACGTCGCGGTGCCCGCCAACATGCATGTCGGCCTGCACCAGGAGGAGCTGGAGAAGGAGGGCCGTGCGCTCCGCGCCGTCGAGGCGATCCGCAGCCTCGGCCGTCCCGATATCCTGCTGGTCGATTTGCGCGAGGCCAATGAGCGGATGAAGCACGGCATGCTCGAAGGCGCGCTGCATACGCCCTATCCGTCCGTTGAGGACAGCCTCAAGCCCGGCGGCATGCTGCGCGAGGTCGCGGCCGCCACCGGCCGCCGCGTCGTGTTCTTCTGCGCCTTCGGTGAGCGCTCCGCGATGGCTGTCGCCGCCGCCAAGGAGGCCGGGCTCACCAACACCGCCCACATCGCCGGCGGCATCGATGCCTGGAAGAAGGCCGGCGGGCCGGTGGTGCACTGACGACTTGAGATAAGTCAGGAACCGCACATATCTTCGGGATAGGATCGGGCGGAGCATCACCATCCGGGACCAGCCATGGCCAAGATCGGCAAGCCGAGCGCGCCGCCCAAAATTGCGGACGACACGCCAGCAAAAGACAAGGCGAAGAAGCCTCCGCCTCCGCGCGACACCGACGATGATGATTACGAAGACGGCGACATCGCGACACCAAAGCGCGACCGCTACGGGCCGGATGACGAGCCGTTTTGAGGGCTCGGCTCTTGCCTCGCTCTCAACTGTCGTCCTGGCGAAAGCCAGGATCCATACCGCGTGATCTCTCGATCGTAGATGGTCGCAGTACCGGACCACGAGTTTTCGCCAAATTGCTTCCTGGGGTGATGGGTCGACGGCGGGGAATCCCCCGCCCCGCGCTACTGCCATGCGCCTGCGTTCATGGACAAATAACCGCTCTGCCCGATAGTTTGCGCGTCTCCAAAGGACGTGAAACGGAACTGCAATGGTCGACGTTCTCGCCGCACCGCAACAAGGCAAGGCGGACAGCGCGCTACGCACGCTGACGGGAATCTCGATCGCGCATTGGGTCAGCCATTTTCATCTGCTGGTCCTGCCGATGCTGTTTCCGTTCCTCAAGAATCAACTCGGCGTCGGCTATGTCGAACTCGGCTTTGCGCTGACGGTGTCGGCCGTGGTCTCGGGGCTGACGCAGGCGCCGACCGGCTATCTCGTCGACCATTTTGGCGCGCGACGGATCCTGCTGGGCGGCCTCACCCTCGGCGGCCTCGCGCTGATTCTGCTCGGCCTGCATCTCAGCTACGCCTCGCTGATCGCCTGCGCCGTGCTGCTCGGGCTCGCCAACAGCGTCTATCATCCCGCCGATTACGCCATCCTCGCCGAGCACATGGACGAAGCGCGGATGGGCCGCGCCTTCTCGATCCATACCTTTGCCGGCTATTTCGGCGGCGCGGTGGCGCCGGCGATCGTCGCCGCGCTGGTCACCGTATCCGGCGGTGCCGGTGCGCTGATCGCATCGGGCACCATCGGCGTTCTGGTCGCGCTGTTGCTGGTGACCATGAACATTCCCGATGCCGGCGCGCACAAGACCAAGCCAGGCACCGAGAACGCACCCAAACAAGCCGTGATCACGCCGGCGCTGATCACGCTGACGGCACTGTTCATGCTGCTCAGCCTGTCGGTCGCCGGCATCAACAATTTCGGCGTGGTGGCGCTGATGAGTGGCTATGGCGCGACCTATTCCGCGGCCAATGTCGCGCTCACCGCCTTCCTCGGTGCGAGCGCCGCCGGCGTGCTCGCGGGCGGCTTCCTTGCCGACCACACCGAGCGCCACGGCTATGTCGCCGCCGCCTGCTTTGCCGCGAACGCGGCGATCGTGCTGCTGATCGCGCTGGTCACGCTGCCGGGCTGGGCGCTGACCGCCACGATGGCGGCCGCGGGATTCCTCTCCGGCGTGATCGCGCCATCGCGCGACATGCTGGTGCGCAATGCGGCACCTCCCGGCGCGGCCGGCCGCGCCTTCGGCATCGTCTCAACCGGCTTCAATCTCGGCGGCATCGTCAGCCCGCTGCTGTTCGGCTGGATCATGGACCAGAGCGCGCCGCATTGGGTGTTCGGGGCGTCCGTGATCTTCATGGTCGCGACGGTGGTGCTGTCGCCGTTCACGGAGCGGAAGCGGCCAATCGCTGCTTGAGCAACAAACTCGATGGTCGGGCCATAGCCACCGAAAGGTGTTGTGGCGCGAGCTGGTCAATACCAGTCTTCGCCAAGCTAAAAATCGTGAGTATGGATCCCGGCCTTCGCCGGGATGACAGTTGTGATTGGGTTGGCGGATGCCCCCTTACGTCGGCGACACCGCGCTCTTCAGCGGCGCTGCCTGCGGCGCAGCTCCACCGGTCAGCCTGGCCTTTTCCGTGTTGGGCCAGAGCAGGAGCAGTCCGAGCAGGCCGGAGCCGACCATGATCGCGGCGTTGATGGTGAAGCCGGTCATGTAGCCGTCGAGCATGCTGCCGGCGCGCTGGATCACGCTGCCCATCACCAGCGGCGCCACGATGCCCGAAAGCGTATAGAGCGCACCGTAGATCGCGAGAACCGCGCCGCGCTGCGACGTCGGCGTGAATTCGCCGAGCATGGGCGGGCAGACGACGTAGATCGCGCCGCACAGGCCGGAGCCGACCACAAGCAGGGCGATCTGGAGGCCGGCGCCCTGGACGTGCGGCATCATCGCGAGGATCAGGCCGCCGACGATCAGCGGTACCGAGCCGAGCACGCCGCGCGAAATCCGCGACGTGTAGCCGCGCGCCAACATCACCTGCGAGATCCAGCCCGTGAGAATGACGATGGTCGCCCCGAACACCCAGGGCAGGATCGAGACGAAGCCCGCCTGAGACTGCGAGAAGCCGAGGCCCTTGACGATGAAGGGCGTGAACCAGGTGAGCCCGAGCGACAGCGCCCAATAAGCGCCGAAGGTCGCGGTCACGCAGCCGATGAAGGTGCGCGATGTCAGAAGCTGGAGATAGGGTATTCTAGGTTCGATCACGGCCGATGCGTGGGTGTCCAGCGGGCCTTCCTTGCCGAGTGCGAGCCAGGCGGCGACCCAGATCAGCCCTACGATTCCGAGGGCGCCGAATGCATAGTGCCAGGAATGGTTGACGATGATCCAGTTCAGCGCCGGCACCGCCAGGATCACGCCGAAGGCCGAACCCTGCGACAGGATTGCGGTCGGCATCGTGCGCTTCTCGTCGGGGAACCATTTGTAGACCGCGTGCATCGCCACCGAGGCCGCCGGGCCTTCGCCGGCGCCGAGCACGATGCGGCAGATCAGGAGCGTGGTGAAAGAGACGGTGCCGACCATCGGAAACTGCGTCAGCGCCCAGATCACCGCGAGCGTCAACAGCACCCAGCGGGTCGGTACCTTGTTGACGATGAAGCCGACCACGATCGCCGAGATCGAGAACAGGAAGAAAAACGACGAGCCAAGCAGGCCGAACTGCTCGGGCTCGAGCTTCAGCTCGGTCATGATCGGAACGCCCGCAAGACCGACGACGATCTTGTCGGCGAAGTTCACCAGCATGAAAAGGAACAGGAGAAATGTGACGGTCCAGGCACCCTTCGGCGTTTCCTTCGGCGTTTCCTTGGGCGTTTGCTTTTGCGCTTCCTTGGACGTCCCCGTCATCTTGCCCGCCGCGGGCTGCGTTGCCTGAGCGCTCATCGTTCTCCCCGTCGTCCCTTTTTGGCACTTTTTTGATGTGATCCTCTTGGGAGCTAACAACGGCTTCAATAGCAACGCAACCCGGCATTTCCGCAGCAAGTGTGCTACGCAGCAATTCCGCTAATTCCGTCCGGCGCCATTCATCGTGCTGAGCATCCGAAACCTCTCCAAGACGTTCTCTTCGGCCGGTGAGCCGGTCCATGTCCTGCGCGGCGTCGATCTCGACCTCAAGGCCGGCGAACGCGTCGCACTGACCGGCGAGTCCGGCAGCGGCAAGAGCACGCTGCTGCACCTGATCGCAGGGCTCGATGCCGCCGATGGCGGCACGATCCGGCTGGAAGACACCGAGGTCACCAAATTGTCCGATGCGGGACGCGCGGGCCTGCGGCGCGACCGGATCGGCCTGGTGTTTCAACAATACAACCTGATCCCGAGTTTGTCGGTCGGGGATAATCTGGTGTTTCAGGCGCGGATCGCCGGCCGGTACGACGAGGCTTGGTATAACGAGCTGATCGAGCGTCTCGGGCTTGGCGGGCTGCTCAAGCGTTATCCAGAACAATTATCAGGCGGCCAGCAGCAACGGGTCGCGATCGGCCGGGCCCTGGCAACAAAGCCGTCCTTGCTGCTGGGGGACGAGCCGACCGGCAATCTCGACGAGGCCACCGCCGAGCACGTGCTGGCCCTGACGCGCGACCTCGTCGCGCGCACCGGCTGCGGCTTTCTGATGGTGACGCACAGCCTGCATCTGGCCGCGACACTCGATCGCCATGTCAACCTGCATGCCGGGCAGATCGCATGAGGCGCGCGCTCTGGGTCCTCGCCGTCCTGCTCAGTCATTGGCGGCGCCACAAGATGCAGTTCGCGACGCTCCTGATCGGGCTGATCGCGGCGACTGCGCTGTGGAGCGGCGTGCAGGCCATCAATCAGCAGGCCCGCAACGCCTATGACCGCGCCGCGGCAACCTTCGGCGGCGCGCGAACGCCGATGCTGGTCGCGCCTGATGCCGCGACTTTTCCGCAGGAATTGTTCGTCAAGCTCCGTCGCGCCGGCTGGCCGGTCTCGCCGATGCTGGAGGGACGGGTCCAGGTCAACGGGCGTTCGGTCCGGCTGCTCGGCATCGAGCCGGTGACGCTGCCGGTCGATGTCGGCAACGCACCCCGCCTAGGCGCCGGCGATCTGAGCAGCTTCGTCGCGCCGCCTGGCCAGACGTTGGTGGCGAAGGAAACGCTGAACGACTTGCAGGAGCAGGAGGGCGCGGCACCAGCGATCAGCAGCGGCGCAAAACTGCCGCCGCTGCACGTACTGCCGCAGCTTGTGCCCGACGTGCTGGTGGTCGATATCGGCCTGGCGCAGCGGCTGCTGAACAAGCCCGACCAGATCTCGCGGCTGCTGATCGGCAAAGCGAAGGGCAAGCCCGCGCCGTTGGCGAGCGTCGTCGGCGACCGCTTGCAGCGGGTCGAGCCCGACGCGGAGACCGAGCTGGAGCGCCTCACCGACAGCTTTCATCTCAACCTCACCGCGTTCGGCCTGCTGTCGTTCTTCGTCGGTCTCTTCATCGTCAATTCGGCCGTCGGCCTCGCCTTCGAGCAGCGGCTGCCGATGCTGCGTACGCTGCGGGCCTGCGGTGCCTCGGCGCGACTCGTCAACACCGTGCTGGTTGTCGAGCTCGTGGCGCTGTCGCTGGTCGCAGGCCTGATCGGGCTAGCCTGCGGCTATTTCATTGCAGCCGCGCTCTTGCCCGACGTCGCGGCGTCCCTGCGTGGACTCTACGGCGCGCAAATCCCGGGGCAGCTCAGCTTGCGACCCGAATGGTGGCTCGCCGGAATCGGCATCAGCATTGTGGGCGCGCTTGTTGCCGCGGCGACCAGCCTGATCAAGGCTGTCAGGATGCCGGTGCTGGCGACCGCGCAGCCGCGCGCCTGGCAACAGAGGCAGCGCCGTTGGCTGATCCTGCAAAGCGGGGCTGCCTGCGCCGTGTTCGCGGTCGCGCTGTTGCTGCTCCAGTACGGGCAATCGCTGATCGCGGGCTTTGGCGTGCTGGCGGCACTGATGCTCGGCGCCGCGTTGATCCTGCCCGCGTTCCTCGACATCATCCTGCGGACCGGCCAGCGTTTCGCGCGACAGCCGCTCGCCCTGTGGTTCTGGGCGGACAGCCGGCAGCAGCTCTCGGGTTTGTCGCTGGCGCTGATGGCGCTGCTGCTCGCGCTCGCCGTCAATGTCGGGGTGTCCACCATGGTGGAAACGTTCAGCCGCACGTTCATCGGTTGGCTCAACGGGCGGCTCGGAGCCGACGTCTACATCAGCGCCCCCGACAATGCGAAAGGCGTCGCGATCCGCAACTGGTTGAAGGAGCGCCGCGATGTCGAGGCGATCCTGTCGGGCGGACGCGCCGAGGCGCAGGTACAGGGGCAGCCGGTGGAACTGCTCGGCCTGCCCGATCACGCGCTCTATCGCGAGCGCTGGCCGCTGCTCGAAGCCGCGCCGCGTGCCTGGACCCGGCTCATACCCGGCAATGCCGCGTTCATCAGCGAGCAGCTGAGCCGCCGCCTCAACGTCCGCGTTGGCGATGTCGTCGACGTCCCGGCTCCAGGTGGGACCTGGGAGCTCGACATCGTCGGCATCTATGCCGACTACGGCAACCCCAAGGGCCAGCTTGCGGTGAATGTCGCGGCGCTGATCCGGCAATTTCCGCAGACGCCGCAGACACGCATCGGCCTGATCGTCGCGAAGGAAAACATCCCCGGCCTAATTGCGGCGCTGCAGAAGCAGTTTGCGCTCGACGACCGCAGCGTCGCCGACCAGGCGACGGTGAAGGCCGAGTCGATCCGGATCTTCAACCGGACCTTTGCGGTGACCTCGGCGCTGAACGCATTCACGCTCGGCGTCGCCGGGATTGCGCTTCTGACCAGCCTTCTCACACTGGCGAACTCGCGCCTGCCGCAGCTTGCGCCGCTCTGGGCGATCGGCATCACGCGGCCGCGCCTTGCCGCGATCGAATTGACAAAGACGCTGTCGGTTGCGCTGTTCACGTCGCTCCTGGCCGTACCGCTCGGGCTGCTGGTGGCGTGGTGCCTGATCGCGATCGTCAACGTCAAGGCGTTCGGCTGGCGGCTGCCTTTCCATGTGTTTCCGTTGCAACTCGTCGAGCTGGTCGCGGTCGCGCTGTTCGCCTCGTTGCTTGCCGCCCTGCTGCCGATGATCCGACTGGCCCGAATGCAGCCGGCGAACCTCGTCAAGGTGTTTGCCAATGAGCGCTGACAATCTCTCGCGGCGCACCTTCGCCGGTGGAATCGCGGCGCTCCTGGCGGCCCGCCGTGCGGGCGCGCAAGGCTATGCCGGGCTCGGCGAGAACGCCGACGGCTTTGCTAAAGTGACGCCGGGAAAGACGTTCGCCTTTCCGGGCGATCACGGACCGCACCCGGAGTTTCGCATCGAGTGGTGGTATCTCACGGCGAATCTCGTCGACGCCAGTGGCGCGGCGTGCGGCCTGCAATGGACGCTGTTTCGCCAGGCAACGCAGCCGGGGCCGCAGGGTGAAGGCTGGGCCAATCAACAGGTGTGGATGGCGCATGCGGCGGTGACGCGCGCCGACACCCATCGTTTCAGCGAGCTGTTTTCCCGCGGCGGTGTGGGGCAGGCCGGCGTCACGGCGAAACCGTTCTCGGCCTGGATCGACGATTGGGAGATGAACGGATCCGAGCACACCGGCGATCGAACCCTGGCGCCGCTGACGCTGAAGGCCTCCGGCGCCGACTTCAGTTACGCGCTGACGCTGGAGACCGATCGTCCAGTGGTGTTGCAGGGCGACGGCGGCTACAGCCGCAAGTCGGAGCGCGGGCAGGCCTCCTACTATTACAGCCAGCCGTTCTATCGCGCCCGTGGCACCCTCACCATCGACGACAGGCCGGTCGATGTTTCCGGCCAGGCCTGGATGGACCGCGAATGGAGCAGCCAACCGCTCGACGCCGACCAGACCGGCTGGGACTGGCTGTCGCTGCATCTCGCGTCCGGCGACAAGCTGATGCTGTACCGGTTGCGCCAGAAGGATGGCAGGGACTATCCATTCGGCAACTGGATCAGCGCGACAGGCGAGACGCAGATGATCGCGGGTGCCGATATCCAGATGATTCCAAAGGCGACGGCTGAGGTGGCAGGGCGCGAGCTGCCGGTCGAATGGCAGATCGCGGTCCATTCGCGCTCGTTCTCGATCCAGTGCAAGCCGCTCAATCCGAAGGCGTGGATGGGGACCGGTTTTTCCTATTGGGAAGGACCGATCAGCTTTGCCGGTACGCATGACGGCGTTGGCTATCTCGAGCTGACCGGGTATTGAACCGGGACCTCTTCGAAGGAACTAGCGATGTATCATCTCACCGCCCTCGTCACGCTGCTGGCGATCCTGTTCTACTTCTTCATCACCATCAACGTGTCGCGCTCGCGCACCAAAACCGGCGTCAAGGTGCCGGCAATGTCGGGCCATCCGGATTTCGAGCGCGCGTTCCGGATCCAGATGAACACGCTGGAATGGATGCCGATCTTCCTGCCGTCGCTCTGGCTGTTCGCGATTTACATCAATGATGCCGGTGCAGCGGCAATCGGTGCGATCTGGATTGCCGGCCGCATCGTCTACTTCATCGGCTATTCGAAGGCCGCCGCAAAACGCGGCCCGGGATTTTTCATTCAGGGCATCGCGGCCATTGCGCTGTGGGCGGGGGCGCTGGGAGCGGCGGTGCTGCGGCTGGTGTGAGGGGCGGGCTGCGACGACTCTCCCCGCCGTCGTCCTGGCGAAAGCCAGGACCCATAACCGCGGGATGTGGTTATGGGCACGATGGTGGCCACAGCTTTTTCAACCATTGCCGGCTGGGGTAATGGGTCCTGGCTTTCGCCAGGACGACATAAATAGCCTCACTTCGTCAGCGGGCAGCCGCTCTCCTTGGCGGTGAAGAACGCCTTCTCGCCGGGAACGACCGCGAGCTGCTTGTAATAGTCCCAGGGCTTCTTCGATTCGGAGGGCTTCTTGACTTCGAACAGATACATGTCGTGGACCATGCGGCCATTCTCGAGCACCTTGCCGCCTTGCGCGAAGTCGTCGTTGACCGGCAACTCCTTCAGCTTCTTGGCGACCGCATCCGGATCCTTGGTGCCGGCGGCCTTGACCGCCTTGAGATAGCTCAGCGTCGCCGAATAGGTGCCGGCCTGGATCATGTTCGGCATCCGGCCGGTGCGCTTGAGAAAGCGTTCGCCGAGATTGCGGGTGCGGTCGTTGATATCCCAGTAATAGCCCTCGGTCAGCACCAGGCCTTGCGCGGCCTGCAAGCCGAGGCCGTTCACTTCGGCGAGCGTCATCAAGAGGCCCGCGAGCTTCTGGCCACCGGAGACGATGCCGAACTCGGACGCCTGCTTGATCGAGTTGGTGGTGTCGAGGCCGGCATTGGCAAGGCCGACGATCTTCGCCTTCGAGCTCTGCGCCTGGAGCAGGAAGGAGGAGAAGTCCGAGGAGTTGAGCGGCACGCGCACCGAGCCAAGCACCTTGCCGCCATTGGCCGTGACGATCTCGCTGGTGTCCTTTTCCAGCGCGTAGCCGAAGGCGTAGTCCGCGGTCAGGAAGAACCAGCTATCGCCGCCGGCCTTGGTCAGCGAGCCGCCGGTGCCGACACCGAGCGCACGGGTGTCATACGCCCAGTGGAAACCGTAGGGCTGGCAGGCATCGCCGGTGAGGCGCGAGGTCGCAGCGCCGACGACGATGTCGATCTTCTTCTTTTCCTTGGAGAGCTCGTGGATCGCGAGCGCGACCGACGAGGTCGTCAGCTCCGTGATCATGTCGACGTTCTCGACGTCGTACCAGCGGCGCGCGATCGAGGTGGCGAGATCCGGCTTGTTCTGGTGGTCGGCGGTGACGAGTTCCACCTTCTGGCCGAGCACCTCGCCGCCGAAATCCTCGATCGCCATCCTGGCGGCCTCGACCGACCATTTGCCGCCGTAATCGGCATAGACGCCGGACTGGTCGTTGAGGATGCCGATCTTGACGCCTTGCGCGGAGGCCGGCGCGGCCAGCAGCAAAGCCGAAATTGCGACAGCGGCCAAAAGTGTTGATTTCATAGGTTAGCTCCCAGCAGTTTTCTGTTTTGAAATCGCGCGGATACTAGTGAAGAACCCCGGCGGTGCCCATCCATTGCATGTTGGTCGTTAGTATGAACGGCGTGCCAAGCAAACGGCGTCGTCCCGGACAAGCGCAGCGAAGCGGAGCGCAGATCCGGGACCCATAACCACAGGGCGTCATTTTGCGACGACCCGTGGTTGCGAGCTTCGCATCAAACTTCGCCTGGGGTTATGGGTCCCGGCCTTCGCCGGGACGACACCGGGGTAGTTGATATGCCAGTGATCATCCCCGCGCTAGGGAGCCACCGCCTTCGGCTTCCCCTCGTTCTTCCCCTCGGCCAGGTTCCTCACCACCACGTAGAAGATCGGCGTGAACAACAGCCCGAACAGGGTGACACCGATCATGCCGAAGAACACGGCGACGCCGACGGCTTGCCGCATCTCCGAGCCGGAGCCGGACGAGATCACCAGCGGCAGCACGCCGAGGATGAAGGCGAAGGACGTCATCAGGATCGGTCGCAGGCGCAGGCGGCAGGCATCGATCACGGCCTCCAGCCGCGGCTTGCCTTCTTTCTCGATGTCGCGGGCAAACTCGACGATCAGGATCGCGTTCTTTGCCGCCAGCCCCACCAGCACGACGAAACCGATCTGGGTGAGGATGTTGACGTCCTGCCCCATGATGCGCACGCCGATCGTGGCGGCCAACAGGCACATCGGCACGATCAGGATCACCGCGAACGGCAAGGTCCAGCTGCCATATTGCGCGGCGAGCACGAGATAGACGAACAGCACGCAGATCGGGAACACGTAGAGACCCGCATTGCCGCCAGTGATCTGCTGGTAGGACAGATCGGTCCATTCGAAGCTGAAGCCGCTCGGCAGGGTGTCGTCGGCGAGCTTCTTGATCGCGTTGAGCGCGGTGGTCGAGCTGGTGCCCGGCGCGGGCTCGCCCTGGAGCTCGGACGCCGCGTAGAGATTGTAGCGCGCGACACGGTCGGGGCCCGAGATGTCCTTGAAGTCGACCACGCTGCCGAGCATCACCATGTCGCCGGAGGCGTTGCGCGTCCGCAGCCGCGCAAGATCGCTCGGCTCTTTCCGGAACGGGAAGTCGGCCTGTGCGGTGACGTGATAGGTCCGGCCGAACAGGTTGAAGTCGTTGACATAGGTCGATCCGAAATAGGTCTGGATCGTGTCGTTGATGCCGGCGATAGGAACGCCGAGCTTCTGCGCCTTGGTGCGGTCGATATCGACGAAGAGCTGCGGCGTATTCGCCGAGAATGGCGAGAACACCGTGGGAGCGAGCAGCGAGGGCGATTTGCGTGCCGCGGCGACGAGCTCGTCGGTGGCCGCCGCGAGCATCTCCGGTCCGCGGCCCTGGCGGTCCTGGATACGGATGGCGAAGCCGCCGCCGGTGCCGATTCCGGGCACGGCCGGCGGCGGAATCACGATGATGAAGGCGCCCTGAATCGCAGCCAGGCGCTTGCGCAGCTCGACCGTGATGGCGGTCGCAGACAATCCCTTCTTTATCCGCGCCTCGGGCTCGTCGAACACCGGGAAGAGCGCCGCCGCGTTGCCGGCCTGCGTGCGTGTTGCGCCGGAGAAGCCGGCGAAAGCGGCGACGCGGACGATACCCGGCGTATCCAGCGAGATCCGTTCGATCTCGCGCACGACCTCGGTGGTGCGTGCCAGCGACGCCGCGCCCGGCAATTGCACGGAGATGATGACGTAGCCGCGGTCCTGCGCCGGGATGAAGCCTTGCGACGTGGTCCCGATCAGCCAGCCGGCACTGCCGATCAGCACGACATAGATCAGGATCATCACCGCCGAATGCCGGATCACGAAATTGGCGAGGCCGGCGTAGCCATGCGCGAGACGGTCGAACACGCGGTTAAACACGCCCGTGAAAGCGTTCCAGCCGCGCGCGACAAGATTCCAGCGCGCCGGCGGCCGTTTCTCCTCATGGGGGACGAGGAGAAGCGAGGCCAGCGCCGGCGACAGCGTCAACGAGCAGAAGCAGGAGATTGCGGTCGCGACCGCAATGGTGACGGCGAATTGCTGGAAGAACTGCCCTGAGATGCCGCCCAGAAACGCGGTCGGGACGAACACCGCGCAGAGCACCAGCGCGATCGACACCAGTGCGCCGCCGACCTCCTCCATGGTCTTCAGCGCGGCATCGCGCCGGCTCATTCCGTGCTCGAGATGCCGCTCGACATTCTCGACCACGACGATGGCGTCGTCGACCACGATGCCGACGGCGAGAACGAGACCGAACAGCGTGAGATTGTTGATGGAGAAGCCGAGTGCCGCCATCACCGCGAAGGTGCCGACCAGCGAAACCGGAATCGCGATGATCGGAATGATCGCGGGACGCCATCCCTGCAGGAACACCAGCACCACGACGACCACGAGCAACATGGCCTCGTAGATGGTCTTGATCAGCTCGTGGACGGACTGCGCGATGAACTCGGTCGGGTTGTAGCCGATATTGAAGTCGAGGCCCTTCGGAAAGGTCTCCTTCAGCTTCGTCATCGTGTCCGAAATGTGCTTCGCGGTCGCGAGCGCGTTCGATCCCGGTCGCTGCGTCACCAGCATCGCGACCGCCGATTTGCGCAGCAGGAAGCTGTTGGTGGAGTAGGCGAGAGCACCGAGCTCGATACGGGCGACGTCGCGCAGGCGCACCGTGCGGCCGTCGGAGCCGGCCTTGATCAGGATGTCCTCGAACTGCTTCTGGTCTTTCAATCGCCCCGTGAAGGTGAGGTTCGGCTGGAAGGCGCGGTCGGCGATCGGCGGTTCGGCGATCTGGCCGCCCGCGATCTGCACGTTCTGCGCACGGATCGCGGCGAGCACTTCGGCCGACGTCAGGCCGAGATTGGCGATCCGGTCAGGATCGAGCCATAGCCGCATCGAATAATCGCGTGCACCGAAGATCTGGATGTCGCCGACGCCGTCGATCCGGAGCAGCTGGTCGCGGACCTGGAGCAGCGCGTAGTTGGAGATGTAGAGCTGGTCGAAGGTGTCGTCGGGCGACAGCATGAACACGACCATCAGGATGTCGGGCGAGTTCTTGCGCGTGGTGACGCCGTTGCGCTGAACCTCTTCAGGCAAACGCGGCTGCGCGATCGCGACGCGGTTCTGCACCAGCACCTGAGCCTTGTCGAGATCGGTGCCGAGCTTGAAAGTGACGGTGATGGTGAGCTGGCCGTTCGAGGTCGCCTGGCTGTAGAGATACAGCATGTCCTCGACGCCGTTGATCTCCTGCTCGATGGGAGCTGCAACCGTGTCGGACACGGTCTGCGCGGAGGCGCCGGGATATTGCGTGGTGACGACGACGGTCGGCGGCACCACTTGCGGATATTCGGAGACAGGCAGCGTGGTGTAAGCGAGCGCGCCGACGATCAGCAGCACGATCGACAGCACCATCGCGAGAATGGGCTGGTTGATGGAGAGACGGCCGAGGTTCATGACTTGTCACCGGGCTTGCCGCCGGCTGGCGCAGTCTGCGGGGCAACCTTGGCGCCGACACGGGCGCGCTGGATGCCGTTGACGATGACGCGGTCCTCGGCCTTCAGCCCTTCGCGGATCACGCGCAGGCCGTCGTCGAGCGGCCCGAGCGTCACGGGACGCGCCTCGACAGTGTCGTCCGGCTTCACCACGAACACGATTTTGCGGGACTGGTCGGTCGCAACCGCGACGTCGGGAATCAGCAGCGCCTCATATGGCGCGCTGCCGATCAGGCGGACGCGACCGAACTGACCCGGCAGGATCGACAGATCGGTGTTCTTGATCACGGCGCGGCTGCGCAGCGTGCCGGTGGAGACATCGAGGCGGTTGTCGAGGAAATTGATGCTGCCTTCGCGGGATGGTTTCGTCTCGCCGGCGAGCGTCACCTGCACCGGGTTCGCCGTATCGCGCGAACTCGGGCGGCGGCCTTCGAACCACAGCTTGCTGTATTTGATGAAGGTCGCCTCATCCATGTCGAAATAGATATAGATCGGGTCGAGCGTCACGATCGAGGTGAGCAGCGTCGACGTTCCGGTATCGCTGCCCTGCACGAGATTGCCAGGGCTGACAAGGTGGCGGCTGACGCGGCCGGTCAGCGGCGCCGTCACATGTGTGAATTCGATGTTGAGCTTGGCGACTTTGAGCGCACCCTCAGCCTGTGTTTCGGCAGCGTGCGCGGCCTGCAAGGCCTGACGGCGCTGATCGACCACCTGCTCGGAGACGGCGCTGGTCTGCACCAGGCTCAAACCGCGATCGAGCTCCCGCTTTGCAAGCTCCACCTTGGCACGCGCATCGGAAAGCTGCCCCTCCGCCTGCGTGGCCACCGCCTCGAATGGACGCGGGTCGATGACGTAGAGCAGATCGCCCTGATGCACGATGGCGCCATCCTGGAATTCGACAGAGTTGACGAACCCGCCGACGCGCGGGCGGACCTGCACCTCCTCCATCGCCTCGAAGCGGCCGGTGAACTCGTCCCAATCGGTGACGGTGCGCTTGACCGGCTGGGCGACGGTCACCGGCGCGGGCGGGGGAGCGCTTGCCTGCGAGGCCGGCTGGCCGCAACCGGTGAGCACGAACGCCGCGGCGAGAAGGCCGAAAATGGCGTAAGGCCGAGGCGAAACGAAATCGTGCGTTTTGACAAATTGCTCGCTTCCGTCCGGTCCAGTCATCCCAGGTCCTCGCATAAAAACCGCGGAAATAGCAGGGTACGCCTGTACCCGCGGGCGCCACAAGATGGGTTTCAATGATGAACTCTTCAAGACCACCGCACGCGCAAGGCTCGGCGAGATGCCCTAGCCGGAAGGCGGGTTGACAGGGAGAGAAGCGACGCTCCTTCGCCTCTCCCCGCTTGCGGGGAGAGGCCGACGCGCGAAGCGCGGCGGGTGAGGGGGACTCTCCGCGAGTCAAACTATCGGCTCCCTCGCGGAGAGCCCCCCTCACCCCAACCCTCTCCCCGCAAGCGGGGAGAGGGAGCCGATAGAGCTCAGCGTCTTCGCGCATGACGAATGCCGCCAGCGCGGTTAGACTACCCGGCAGAAAAACAAGACGAATTGTCCGGGGAGGACAGGCGTGCACCAGGGACGTGTCGTTTACGGCGCGATCGAGGAAGTCGTGTTCGGCCATCCCGCGGCCGAGGCCGTGGTCGCGCAGATGGACCGGCTGGGGACGCGTCGCGCCTTCCTGATGGTGTCGGGCACGCTCAACCGGCAGACCGACGAAATCGCGAAGATCAAACAGGCCCTGGGCACACGCTGCGCGGGCGTCTTCGATGCCATGCCGGCGCACACCCCGCGGGAGGCGGTGATCGCCGCCACCAATGCGGCGCGCGAAGCGGGCGCCGACCTGATCGTCACCGTGGGCGGCGGCTCGATCACCGACGGCGCCAAGGCGGTGCAGCTCTGCCTCGCCAACGGCATCGACGATGTCGACGGCATCGAGCGCATCCGCGTGCACAAGGGCGTCGCGCCCGAGATGACGGCGCCGACCGTGCGTCAGATCAGCGTCCCGACCACGATCGCCGGCGGCGAGTTCAGCTCGATCGCAGGCGTGACCGACCGCACCGCCCATGTGAAACAGATGCTACGGCATCCACTCGCAGTGCCGCGCGCGACCATCCTCGATCCCGCCATCACCGTGCACACGCCGGAATGGCTGTTCCTCTCGACCGGCATCCGCGCCATCGATCATTGCGTCGAGGCGATCTGCTCGCGCGAGACGCATCCCTATGCCGACGCGCAGTCGGTCAAGGGCCTCGCCATGCTCGCCGACGCGCTGCCACGGGTGAAGGCTGACCCTGCTGACCTCGACGCGCGAATGGATGCGCAGATCGGCACCTGGCTGTCGATGGGCGCGCTCGCCGCCGGTGTGCCCATGGGTGCGAGCCACGGTATCGGCTACGTGCTGGGCGCAGCCTTCGACGTGCCGCATGGCTACACCTCCTGCATCATGCTGCCGGCCGTGATGCGCTGGAATGCGCCCGACAATGCCGAGCGCCAGATGATCGTCGCGGCCGCGATGGGCTTTCCCGGCCACGCGGCGGCTGACGTGCTCGATGCCTTCATCCGTTCGCTCGGTATGCCGCGCAGCCTCGCCGAGGTGCGCGTCACGCCGGAGCATTTCGACGCCATCGCCGAGCAGGCGATGCGCACGCCCTGGGTGCCGCGCAACCCGCGCAAGATCGACGGCCCCGCGCAGGTGCGCGAAATCCTGCTTCTTGCCGCATGATCTAAAGCCGGAGGACCGATGTACCCAGGTCAGCATGCCCGCCTGCGCCCGCTCCAGCCCGCCTTCATCATGGCGGCGACCGGCGAGGCCGTCACCTATCGTGAGCTCGATGCGCGCAGCAATCGCCTTGCGCATCTGTTCCGCAAGCACGGCCTGAAGCGGCTCGACCACTTTTCGATCTTCATGGAGAACAACTCCCGCTATCTCGAAGCCTGCGGCGCGGGCGAGCGCTCCGGCCTCTACTACACCTGCATCAACTCGTTCCTGACGCCGGGCGAGCTCGCTTATCTCCTCGTCAACAGCCAGTCGAAAATCCTGATCACGTCGGTGGCGAAGCTCGACATCGCGCGCGAGGCGATCAAGGTCTGCCCCGACATCAGGCTGTGCATCGTCGCCGACGGCCCGGGCGAGAGTGAGCGCATCGTCGGCCTCACCGAGGTGACCGCCGAGTTGCCGACGACGCCGATCCCGGATGAATGGCTTGGCACCGCCATGCTGTATTCATCGGGCACGACGGGACGGCCGAAGGGGATTATTCGCCCGCTGCCGGAGGAGCCGCCGAAGCACAATCTGCCGCTGTTCGAGTTCCTGACAAAGCTCTGGCAATACCGCGAGGGCATGATCTACCTCTCGCCCGCGCCGCTCTATCATTCCGCGCCGCAGGCCGCGGTCAATTTGACGATCCGGATGGGCGGCACCGCGATCATCATGGAGAATTTCGATCCCGAGCGTTACCTCCAGCTCGTCGAGCGGTGGGGTATCACCCACACCCAGCTCGTACCGACGATGTTCTCGCGCATGCTCAAGCTGCCGGAGGAGGTGCGCACGCGCTATGACCTGTCGTCGCTCGAAATCGCGATCCATGCCGCCGCGCCGTGCCCCGCCATGGTGAAGGACGACATGATCAAATGGTGGGGACCGATCATCCACGAATATTACGGCGCGACCGAAGGCCTTGGCTTCACCGCCTGCGACAGCGCGGAATGGCTCGCCCATCGCGGCACCGTCGGCAAGGTGCTGCTCGGCGACCTCCATATTCTCGACGAGAGCATGAAGCCATGCCCGACCGGCACGCCAGGACAGGTCTGGTTCAAGACGGCCTCGCCTTTCGAGTATTTCAACGACCCGGAGAAGACCAAGGAGGCGCGCTCGGCCGACGGCAGCATGAGCACGGTTGGCGATGTCGGCTATGTCGACGAGGACCGCTTCCTCTATCTAACGGACCGGGCGACCTTCATGATCATCTCCGGCGGCGTGAACATCTATCCGCAGGAGTGCGAGAATCTGCTGATCACCCATCCGAAGGTCGCGGACGCCGCGGTGTTCGGCGTGCCCAATCCCGATCTCGGCGAAGAGGTGAAGGCGGTGGTGCAGCCGATGCCCGGCATCGTGCCGGGCCCGGCGCTCGCCGACGAGCTGATCGCGTTCTGCGGGGCGTCGCTGTCGCGGCAAAAGGTGCCGCGCTCGGTCGATTTCGAAAAGGAGTTGCCGCGGCTGCCGACGGGGAAGCTGTACAAGCGGCTGCTGCGGGACCGGTATTGGGGGAACAAGGCGTCGAGGATTGTGTGAAGACCGCCGTCGTCCTGGCGAACGCCAGGACCCATACCGCGTGATCTCACGAGTGAAGAAGGTAGCAATACCGAACGACCATCTTCGCCAAACACCTCCTTGAGGTGATGGGTCCTGGCGTTCGCCAGGACGACGCGGGAGGGACGTCTCTCAATTTGTGAGAGAACCCCCTGCGGCCTTGCGTCATCCGAATTGCCGAGAGAGTAGCAGACCTTGCCGGTTGCCTCACCGCGCACGCGTCGCTATCGTCCACTCAAACAGGCCGCAAAAGGCCGATGTCCAGGGAGGATGAGCATGTCGAGCGTGTGGTCGCTCGCCGCAATGGCGGCGCTAACTGTGCTGACGACCTCGAACACCACGCTGGCCGGCGAACCAAAGCAGGGCGGGATCCTGCGGATGTATCACCGCGACAGCCCGGCCAATGCGTCCATCCTGGAGGGCGCGACATATTCGATCAACGTGCCCTTCATGGGAGTGTTCAACAATCTCGTCGTTTACGACCAGCACATTGCGCAGAACAGCCCTGATACCCTGAGGCCAGAGCTGGCCGAGAGCTGGTCCTGGAGCGGCGACAACAAGAAGCTGACCTTCAAACTGCACCAAGGCGTCAAGTGGCATGACGGCAAGCCGTTCACGTCGGCCGACGTCAAATGCACCTTCGATCTCCTGATGGGCAAATCGCAACAAAAGCTGCGGCAGAATCCGCGCAAGGCCTGGTACAACGAGGTTAACGACGTCACACCGAATGGTGATTTCGAGGTCTCCTTCGATCTGAAGCGGCCGCAGCCCTCGCTGCTGGCGATGCTCGCATCCGGCTATACGCCGATCTATCCCTGTCACGTCTCGCCGGCGGAGATGCGCACCCATCCGGTCGGAACCGGCCCGTTCAGATTCGTCGAGTTCAAGGCCAATGAATCGATCAAGCTGACGCGAAACCCGGACTATTGGAAGAAGGGCCTGCCCTATCTCGACGGCATCGAGTACACGATCATCACGAACCGCTCCACCGCGATCCTCGCCTTCGTCGCCGGCAAGTTCGACATGACCTTCCCGACGCACATCACGATCCCGCTCCTCAAGGACATCAAGTCGCAGACGCCCAACGCCCTCTGCGTCGTCGAGCCGACCAACGTTTCGACCAACATCATCGTTAATTCGGCGGCCCCGCCGTTCGACAACATCGACATCCGCCGGGCCATGGCGATGGCACTCGACCGCAAGGCCTTCGTCGACATCCTGTTCGAAGGCCAGGCCGATATCGGCGGCACCATGCTGCCGCCGCCGCAGGGCATCTGGGGCATGCCCAAGGACAAGCTGGAGACCATTCCAGGCTATGGCTCGAACGTGAATGCGAGCCGGGATGAGGCCAGGAAGCTGATGCAGAAGGCGGGCTACGGCCCCGACAAGCACCTGGCGGTGAAGGTCTCGACGCGCAATCTCGCGGAATATCGCGATCCCGCGGTGATCCTGATCGACCAGCTCAAGAGCATCTATATCGACGGCGAGCTCGACGTGGTCGAGACCGCAAACTGGTTCCCGAAGGTTGCGCGCAAGGATTACATGCTCGGCCTCAATCTGACCGGCAATTCCGTCGACGATCCCGACCAGTCTTTCTACGAAAACTATTCCTGCGGGTCGGAGCGGAACTACACCAATTATTGCAACAAGGAGATCGAGAAGCTGTTCGACGTGCAATCGCAGGAGATCGACATTGGCAAGCGCAAGCAACTGGTCTGGGACATCGACAAGAAGCTGCAGGAGGATGTCGCCCGCCCGATCATCTTCCATGCGCGAGCCGGCACCTGCTGGCAGCCTTATGTCAAGGGCGTGACGGTCATGTCGAACAGCTCTTATAACGGCTTTCGCTACGAGGACGTCTGGCTCGACAAGTAGCGCGCAAGGCTGACGACTAGCGGCTCGACAGGAGGGCGCGGGATGTTTGCCTATCTGGTACGGCGTCTGTTCCTGATGCTCGTGACCCTGTTCGGGATCTCGATCGTCATCTTCTTCCTGCTGCGCGTCGTGCCCGGCAACATCGTCGACATCCTGTTTGCCGCCGCCGGCTATGTCGATCCCGCCGACAAGGCCAATCTGGAGAAGGAGCTCGGCATCGATCAGCCGCTGGTGGTGCAATATTGGCACTGGATCAGCGGCTTCCTGCGCGGCGATTTCGGCTACTCCTATGTCTCGGAGAAGCCGGCGCTTCAGGAAATCCTGCCACGGATTCCGATCACCGCACGGCTCGCCGGGCTGGCGTTGTTGTTCTCGGCGTCGATCGGCATTCCCCTGGGCGTCATCAGCGCGGTGAAGCAGGGAACGAGGCTCGATTACGCGTTGCGTGTGGTGAGCCTGAGCGGATTGTCGCTGCCTTCGTTCTGGCTCGGCCTGCTCATCCTCACCGCATCGGTGGCGATGTTCAACCAGATGCCGATCTTCAACCCGAATCCGGCGACCTGGCTCGAAGCCTTCGCGACCTACGCCGTGCCCGCCGCCGCCGTCGGCTTCCGCAGCGCGGCACTGACCATGCGCATCACGCGATCCTCGATGCTGGAGGTGCTGCGGCAGGACTATATCCGCACCGCGCGTGCCAAGGGCGCATCGGACGCCGCCGTGAACTATCAGCATGCGCTCAAGAACGCGATTTTGCCCGTCATCACCGTGATCGGCATCGAGGCGGCGTTCCTGATCGGCGGCCTCATCGTGACGGAGACGGTGTTCAACATCCCCGGTGTCGCGCGCTTCCTGGTCGAGGCGATTCGCTGGCGCGATTATCCGATCGTGCAGAACCTTGTGATGCTGATTGCCATCGTCGTGGTGAGCGCGAATTTCATCGTCGACATGCTGTACGCCGTTTTCGACCCGCGCATCCGGTACACGGATTAGGAGAGCCTGTTGGCTGCGATCGACTATGACGTTGAACTGAGGCGCGCCGGGGCGCACGCGACCGTCGGCTGGCGGCGCGTGCTGTTTTTGGCGCAGCGGCACGTGCTGGGCGCGGCCGGCCTTATGATCATGACCCTGTTCGTATTCACAGCGATCTTCGCCGACTTCATCGCGCGCTACGATCCCCTGACGATCGACTCCGCCCGCGCCCTGGCGCGTCCAAGCCTGGCCCACTGGATGGGCACCGACTCCTTCGGCCGCGATGTCTTCAGCCGCATCATCCACGGCGCGCGGATCTCGCTCGCGGTCGGCATCGGCTCGACCGCACTCGGTGGCAGCATCGGCGTGATCGTGGGCCTCACCTCCGGCTATCTTTCCGGCTGGGTCGATCTCGTGTTCCAGCGCGTCTCCGACGTCCTCCAGGCGCTGCCGCTGTTGGTGTTGGCTCTGATCATGACCGCGGCGCTTGGGCCATCCTTGCCGAACGTCATCATTGCGATCGCCATTCCGCTGATCCCGACCGTGTCGCGCGTCATCCGCGCCAACACGCTGGCGTTGCGCGAGCTGCCGTTCGTCGAAGCCGCCAAGTCGATCGGCATGAGCGAGGTGCGGATCGCGCTCCGCCACGTGCTGCCGAACACGCTGGCGCCGCTGATCGTGCTGGCGACCGCCCAGCTCGGCTCGACCATCCTGACCGAAGCCTCGCTCTCCTTCCTCGGCCTCGGCATTCCCGAGCCGTACCCGTCATGGGGCCGCATGCTCTCTGAATCCGCCGCCGAATATGTCCGCACGGCGCCCTGGCTGGTGATCTTCCCGGGCATTGCCATCAGCCTCGCGGTGTTCGGTGCCAATCTGTTCGGCGACGCCTTGCGCGACATCCTCGATCCCCGGCAGCGCGGCTGATGGCTGACAAACCCGATCTCGTGCTCGAGGTGAAGAACCTGAAGACGGTGTTCTTCACCAACTCCGGTCTCTTCCAGGCCGTCGACGATGTTTCCTTCACGGTGAAGCGCGGCGAGACGCTGGCGATCGTCGGGGAATCCGGCTGTGGCAAGAGCGTCACCGCCCTATCCCTGATGCGGCTGGTGCCGGATCCGCCCGGGCGTATCGTCGGCGGCTCCGTCACGCTTGAAGGCACCGATCTGCTGACGCTCGACGAGGCAGAGATGCGCGCCGTCAGGGGCAACCGCATCTCGATGATCTTCCAGGAGCCGATGACCTCGCTCAATCCGGTGATGCGGATCGGCGACCAGATCGTCGAGGCCGTGCGGCTGCACCGGAACATGTCGAGTAAAGAGGCTCGGGACATTGCGATCGAGATGCTGCGCCTGGTGCGCATCCCCGAACCGGCTCGGCGCGCAAGGGAATATCCGCATCAACTGTCTGGCGGTATGCGCCAGCGCGCCATGATTGCCATGGCGCTGGCGTGCCGGCCGGCGCTGCTGATCGCGGACGAGCCCACCACCGCGCTCGATGTCACCATCCAGGCGCAGATCCTGGCGCTGATCCTGGAGCTTCAGAAGGAGCTCGGCACCGGGCTCGTGCTGATCACGCATGATCTCGGTGTCGTCGCGCAGACAGCGCAGCGCGTCATCGTGATGTATGCGGGACGGAAGGTAGAGGAAGCGAGCGTCGAGGCACTGTTCGCCGCGCCAAAGCATCCGTACACGCGCGGATTGATGGCCTCGATCCCGGCGGTGCCGGCACCGGGCGTCGCGGCGCCGGCACGGCTCAACGAAATTCCCGGCACAGTGCCGTCGCTGGTGCGGCTGCCGAAGGGATGCGCGTTCGCGCCGCGCTGCAAGCTCGCGATCAAGCGCTGCGAGGCCGAATATCCGCCGCTCATCGATTGGGGCGGCGGCCATCTCGCCGCCTGCTGGCGCGCGGCCGAGGTTGCGGAGGTGGCATGACCGAGGCGCTGCTCGAAGTCACCGATCTCAAGAAGCACTATCCGGTGCGCGCCGGCGTGTTGCGCCGACAAGTCGGCACAGTGCATGCGGTCGACGGCGTCTCGTTCTCGGTTGGAGTCGGCGAGACGCTGGGCCTCGTCGGCGAATCCGGTTGCGGCAAGTCGACGGTGGCGCGCAGCGTGTTGCGGCTGGTTGAGCCGACCTCGGGTCAGATCCGGCTCGAAGGTGAAGACATCACGCATCTCTCCAAGTCCGCGCTGCGTCCGCACCGACGTTCGATGCAGATCGTGTTCCAGGATCCTTTCGCCTCGCTCAACCCGCGCATGACTGCCGGGGACATCGTCGGCGAGCCGCTGTTCGTGCACGGGCTCGCGACCGGTAAAGCGCTGGAGACGCGTACCGCAAGCCTGTTCGAGCAGGTCGGCTTGCGGCCCGACCAGATGCGCAACTTTCCGCATCAATTCTCCGGCGGCCAGCGCCAGCGGATTTGCATCGCCCGCGCGCTGGCGCTCGGGCCGCGGCTGATTGTCTGCGACGAGCCGGTCTCCGCGCTCGACGTCTCGATCCAGGCGCAGGTGATCAACCTCCTGATCGACCTGCAGCGCGAGCACGGCTTCTCCTATCTCTTCATCGCGCACGACCTCGCGGTGGTCGCCCATATCAGTCACCGCGTCGCCGTGATGTATCTCGGCCGCATCGTCGAGATTGCCGACAAGGACGAGCTGTTCCGCAATCCGCGCCATCCCTACACGCAGGCCTTGCTCGCCTCGGTACCGGTCGCCAACCCGCTCGCCAAGAAGCTCGTGCCGCTGGTCGACGGCGACGTGCCAAGCCCGGTCAATCCGCCATCCGGATGCGCGTTTCACACCCGCTGCCGGTTTGCGATGGAGCGATGCAGGACGGAACGGCCGGCGCTGCTGGACGCGGGCGAGGTGCACGAGGTGGCGTGCCTGCTCAATGAGGGGACGGGGCGGAGCCAATAGCTTGCTGTCGTCCCGGCGAAGGCCGGGACGACAAGTTGAGCTTGCCGCCCTACCCCGCCCCGATCTCGGCCACGATCCGGCCCGTCGTTACCTGCTCGCCCTCGGCGACGTCGATCGCGGCGACGACGCCGTCGATGCCGGCCTTGTGGACGTGCTCCATCTTCATCGCTTCCAGTGTCATCACCGGCTGCCCGGCGGTGACGCGGTCGCCCGGCTTGACCAGGACGGCAACGACGCGGCCGTTCATGGCAGCACGAACCTTGCCGTCTCCGTTGCTTGCGGCGGCCTTCGGCGCGGCGAGCGTGAGATCGGTCGCCGCGAGCGGGGTGCCGCGGCGCTGGAGGTGGAGCCGGTCGCCGTCGCGCAGGAATTTGGCGCTGTCCATAACGCCGTCATGGCGGAAGCGGATCACGCCGAGCTCGAGCTGGTCGATCTCGAACTTATCCTGCCGGCCGTCGCTCGCGACGGTGTAGCTGCCATCGCGTTCCCGCGTGACTTCGAGCTCATACACGTGACCTGCGATCTCGATTTTCGCCGGCAGCGGGAACGTTGCCGCGAGGCTCCGTCCGCGGCGCCACGAAGGCGCCTGCGGGTTCGTGACGTAGAGCAGCAGGCCGGCCAAAGCGATATCGAATGCGGCGTCCGCGCGCGGCGCCAGCAATTCGTCGCGATGCGCACCAATGAACGCCGTGGTCGCCTCGCCTTTGGCGAAGCCGGGATGACGCAGGCATAACAGCAGGAAGGCCTGATTGGTGGTCACGCCGAAAGCGGTCAGTTGCTCCAGGCCGACGATCAACCGCCCCCTCGCCTCCTCGCGTGTCGCGCCTTGGCTGATCACCTTGGCGATCATGGAATCGTAGAACGGCGGAATCTCGGAGTCCGATTGCAGTGCATGTTCGACGCGGATGCCATCCGGCACCTGCCAGCGCGCCATGCGTCCGGACTGCGGCATGAAATCATGCGCGGCATCCTCCGAGCACAGCCGCACCTCGATGGCGTGGCCCGTGAAGCGAATGTCCTGCTGCTTGACCGGCAGCGGCTCGCCGCGCGCGACCCGCAACTGCAATTCGACGAGATCGAGCCCGGTGATCGCCTCGGTCACGGGATGCTCGACCTGGAGGCGCGTATTCATCTCCATGAAGTAGAACGCGCCGCTTGGATCGAGCAGGAATTCGAGCGTGCCGGCGCCCTCGTAACGCAGCGCCTTCACCGCAGCGACCGCGACCTCGCCCATCTTCGCGCGCAGTTCCGGCGTCACGGCGGGCGAAGGCGCCTCCTCGATCAGCTTCTGGTGCCGGCGCTGCACCGAGCAGTCACGCTCGCCGAGATGGATGGCATTGCCATGGCTATCGCCGAACACCTGGATTTCGATGTGACGGGGATTCTGGATGGCGCGTTCGAGGATCACCGTCGGATCGCCAAACGCCGCCTTGGCCTCGGAGCGCGCGCTACGCAGTGCATCGGGGAACGAATTGCCATCCGCCACGAGCCGCATGCCGCGTCCACCGCCGCCGGCGACCGCCTTGATCATCACGGGGAAGCCGACCTTCTTGGCCTCCGTAAGCATGACTTCATCGCCCTGATCGGCGCCCTGATAGCCGGGCACGCAGGGCACGCCGGCCTTTTTCATGATCTCCTTGGCACCGGCCTTATTGCCCATCGCCGCGATCGCCTGCGCCGACGGGCCAATAAAGACCAGGCCGGCATCCTTGCACGCTTGCGCAAACTCCTCGTTCTCGGCGAGGAAGCCATAGCCGGGATGAACGGCATCCGCGCCGCTGGCCTTTGCGGCCGCCACGATCGCGGGAATGTTGAGGTAGGATTGCGCCGGCAGCGCTTCGCCGATGCGCACGGCCTGGTCGGCCTGTCGCACATGAAGCGCATCGCGATCCGCATCCGAATAGACCGCGACGACGCCGAGGCCGAGCTTCCGCGCACTGCGCATCACGCGTAGCGCGATCTCGCCGCGATTGGCGATCAAGACCTTGAAGAACGGCCGGTACTGCGTTGAACCGTTCCTCATGGACGAGCCACCGAAAACTGCATGCGTTGGGATGTACGCGCATCGCCCTCGCGGCAGATCGCGAGCACTTCCGAGAGCACCGCGCGGGTGTCACGCGGATCGATCACGCCGTCGTCGAGCACGCGGGCGCTGGTCGAGAACACGTCCATCTGGCCGTCGAACACGCCGATGATCTGCGCCTTCATGGCATCGAGTTTTTCTTTCTCCACCGGCTTGCCTCGGCGAGCTGCTGCGGCTTCGGTGACGATCGCCATGGTCTCGGCGGCCTGCTCACCGCCCATCACGGCAGTCTTGGCATTGGGCCAGGAGAAGCAGAAGCGCGGATGGAAGCCGCGCCCGCACATGCCGTAATTGCCTGCCCCGAACGAAGCGCCGCAATAGATGGTGATCTGCGGCACCGTCGCCGACGTCACCGCCTGGATCATCTTGGAGCCGTGCTTGATCATGCCGGCTTCTTCGTAAGCTTTGCCGACCATGTAGCCGGTGGTGTTGTTCAGATAGAGCAACGGCGTGCGGGTCTGGCAGCACGCCTGGATGAAATGCGTCGCCTTGTTGGCACCCGCCGGATCGAGCGGGCCGTTGTTGGTGACGATGCCGATCGCTTGGCCCTCGATACGGGCATGGCCGCAAACGGTCGCCGGGCCGTAGTTCGGCGCCATCTCGGTGAAATCGGAATCGTCCACGACGCGCGCGATGACCTGCTTCATGTCCACGGAGCGCTTGTGGTCCATCGGCATGATGCCGAGCAACTCGTCCTGGTCGTAGCGCGGCGGCTTGTATTGCGCAGCTCCCTGGTCCGGCCGCGCCCATTCCAGCGCCGCCATGATCTCGCGCGCGATGCGCAGGGCGTCGCGGTCGTCTTCGGCGAGGTAATCGCCGAGGCCGGAAACCTGCGTGTGCATCTCGGCGCCGCCTAGCTCCTCCTCAGTCGCGATCTCGCCCGTTGCAGCCTTTAGCAGCGGCGGCCCGGCGAGGAAGGCGCGGGTGCGGCCGCGCACCATGACGATGTAGTCGGACAGGCCGGTCTGATAGGCCCCGCCCGCGGTCGACGAGCCATGCGTCACGGTGACGACCGGTAGCCCGGCTGCCGAGAGCCGCGCGAGATTGCGAAAAATGTTGCCGCCCCGGACAAAGTCTTCGACGCGGTAACGCAGGAGATTGGCACCGGCGCTCTCCACCAGCTGGACGTAAGGCAGCTTGTTCTCCAGCGCGAGCTCCTGCACCCGCAGCGTCTTGTCGAGGCCGTAGGGTTGAAGCGCGCCGGCATCGATGCCGGAATCGTTGGCGCTGATCATGCAGCGGATGCCCGAGACGAAGCCGATGCCGGCGATGACGCCGCCGCCGGGCACGCTCTTGTCCGGATCCGATACGTCGAACATGTAGCCGGCGAGTGTGGACAGCTCGATGAAGGGCGCGCCGGGATCGAGCACGAGCGCGACGCGCTCGCGCGGCAACAGCTGGCCGCGCTTGTGGAAGCGATCTTTCGCTGCGGCCGACGCCGCACGCGTGCGCTCTTCCAGCGCGCGCATGCGGTCGATCAGGCCGAGCATGCCGTCGCGGTTGGCGCGATAGGCGGCACTGCCTGGGGAGACGGTGTTTTCGAGAATGGACATGACTCAATCCTGCTCGTCATTGCGAGGAGCGAAGCGATGAAGCAATCCAGACTGCATCTATGGAGAGATTCTGGATTGGTTCGCTTCGCTCGCAATGACGGTTGAGGCGATAATTTACCGATTCGTTCCAAAAATCGTCCGCGCTTCCGCGGGGCTCGCAATCTCGCGGCCCGCACGGCGGGCGCAGGCGGCGATGGCCTCGATCAGGTGGGCGTTCGACGTCACCTTCTTGCCGTCGGCGAGATAGAAGGCATCTTCGAGGCCGGTGCGCAGATGGCCACCGAGCTCGGCGCAGCGCTGGTGCAGCGGCCAGATCTCTTCGCGACCGATCGCGGTGACCTGAAATTGCGCCTCGGGACGCTTCAGCTTGATCAGGATCGGCAGCAGATCGGGATCCGACGGCATGCCGGAGGCGACGCCCATCACGAAGTTATATTCGAGCGGGCCCTTGTACATGCCGACCTGGCGGTACATGCCGACGCAGCGCACGATGCCGACGTCAAAACATTCGAATTCGGGGATGGTCCCGACCGCGTTCATGACGTCGAGATAGTCCTTCACTTTCTCGACCGCATTGTCGAACATCATCGGCGGCCAGGCCCAACTGTTGTCGGCCTTCACCTTCAGATAGTTCAGCGAGCCGGCATTGCAGGCGGCGATCTCCGGCCTGGTCTCGCGGATGCAATCCAGCGCTCCGCTGTAGTTCGGCCCGGAGACGCCCGAGGTGTGATTGATGATCACGCCGGGGCAAGCTTCGCGAATCGCCTGCTGGATCTCCTTGCTGACGCTGACCTCCCACGACGGCAGATGCCCCTTGTCCGGCGCCTGCTGGCGCAGATGGATGTGCATGATGGACGCGCCGGCGTCGAACGCAGCCTTGGCCTCGCGCGCCATCTGCTCAGGCGTCACAGGCACGTTGTGCTGCTTCGGGTCGGTGAGCACGCCGTTCAGCGCGCAGGTGATGACGGCCTTGTCGCTCATGCCACTGATGTCTCGCACGTTGAGAATTCAACGCTTGCGATCATGTGATGGGCGGCATACGGCTTCTTGCGCGGAGAAGCTGGAAACAATGCGATCGTAGGGTGGGTTAGCCGAAGGCGTAACCCACCAAGGTCTCCCCGGAGAGAAAGGTGGTGGGTTACGCTAGCGGACTGCGCTTCGCGCAGCCGCGAGCTAACCCACCCTACGAGACGACCCTAGCTCGCCTCTGCAAGCCTCACCGTCTCGCTGCTGCGATAGATCGCGAGATCCCGCGAGCCGACGAAGATCGCGCGCGGTTTCAAACCGTAGAAGCGGCGGATCGAGTGGCTGAAATGGGTGCTGTCGGGATAGCCGATGTCCTGCGCGAGATGGGCGAGGTTGAGGTCCTGGTTGGCGAAGTGCAGCAGGTGACGCGCCCGCTTCCAGGCGCGGAAGGAGCGGAACGAGATGCCGGTCTCCTCCTTGAACAGATGCAGGAAACGCGAAGCGGAAAGTCCGGCGTCCGCCGCACAAGTGTCCGCCGTCACGGGCTCGCCCGTGAAGCGGCCGATACGGGCGACCGCACGCGTCACGCGGGGATCGAGCACGCGGCGCGGCAGCGCTTCGCCAAAACACATCTCGTCGAATTCGGCGGTAGTGATGTCGCCGTAGCGGCGCTGGCGCAGCAGCGTGTAGGCGGCGAGTATCTTGCGGGCATAGACAGCCCTGTCGGGTCCGGTGAGCCGCTCGGCCAAGGCCTCGATCACGCCATCAGGCATGCTCTCCGGTTCCAGCGTGACGCTGATCGCGGTGCGGTAGTCGCTGGCAATGGAATGCCGCTGGTTCGGCAGGGTGACGAACAGCTCGCCGGTGGCGAGGACATCCTCGATCGTCAGATGCAGGCTGCCCTTCACCGCAACATAGACATGGCAGCAGCCGGGGGTCCGCTTACGGGGCCGGCCGAGCAGGCCGGCATAGAATACCCGCTCCGGCGTGATCAGCATCAAATGGTCGGATTCGCGACCGTTATCTTCCATGGGGATCCTCCTCGCGCGGCTCTTTGGCCGCTGCGGACGGAGGTCACCTTAGCGGAAATCTGGGCGCTGTCACGGCGGGATAGCGCTATCATGGAGCGCAAAAGGTCGGCACTCCGCGAGGGGTGATGACGAGCCGGAACTCCTGCCAACATTGTCGTCCTGGCTTTCGCCAGGACGACAATTAAGCCCTCACCCTTGGCGCCACGTTCTGCTCGACGCCGGCCTGTTGCTCCGCAGCAACCGCGCGCTTGAAACCATCGCGCTGCTGCAGGCGCGCCCAATAGGCTGCGACATTTGGCCCAAAATCCTTGGCGAGCCCGATATTTTCCGCGAGGCGGAGCGCGTAGCCGATCACGATGTCGGCGGCAGTGAAGCGGCCGGCGCACAAGGTTTCAGTATTCGCAGTGGCTGCCTCGACGGCGCGCAGCCTCCCCAAGAACCATTTGGCATAGTCGCCGGCCACCTGCGGATTGCGGCGCTCTTCCGGCTCGAGTTGGGTATATCGGAGCACCAGCGTCTGCGGGAAGGTTAACGTGGCGTCGCTGAAATACATCCAGTTCAGGAACGCGCCATAGGCGGGATCTTCAGGTCCGACCATCAATGGCGTCGGTCCATGCTTGGTGCCGAGATAGTGGCAGATGCCGGACGATTCCGTCATCCTGGTCTCGCCGTCGATCAAGAAGGGGATCGTGCCCAGCGGATTGAGCGCGAGGTATTCCTTGGCGAACACCCGCGGCGGGAATGGCAGCATCTTCAATTCGTAGGGAAGCCCCATCTCCTCCAGCATCCAGAGCGGACGGAAGGAACGCGCAGCGTCGCAGTGATAAAGCGTGATCATCAGGAACTTCCTTTGCTGCCGGGCAGCGTGCCCATCATCTTGCACAGGACCATCAGCATGACCTCGTCGGCGCCACCGCCGATCGATGTCAGGCGACTATCGCGATAGGCGCGACTGACCGGCGTCTCGTTGGTAAAGCCCATTCCGCCCCAATATTGCAAGCAGGCGTCGGTAAGCTCGCGGCCGAGTCGCCCGGCCTTCAGCTTGGCCATGGTCGCAAGTTTTGTGACATCCTCGCCCGCCACCAGCGCCTCGCCAGCACGATAGATCAGCGCGCGCAGCAGCTCGACCTCGGTCTGCATCTCGGCCAGCTTGAAGTGAACGACCTGGTTGTCGAGGATCGACTTCCCAAAGGCCTTGCGATTGCGGGTGTAGTCGATGGTCTCGTTGATGATGTATTCATGCGCCTTCAGGCAGGCGGCCGCGCCCCAGAGCCGCTCCTCCTGGAACTGGATCATCTGGTAGGTAAAGCCCTTGCCCTCCTCGCCGATCCGGTTGCGCCTGGGCACGCGGACATTATCGAAGAAGATCTGCGCGGTGTCGGAGGAGCGCATGCCCATCTTGTCGAGCTTGCGCGCGACGGTGACGCCCTTGGTCTTCATCGGCACGCAGATCAGCGACTTGTTGCGGTGAACGGGTCCGTCGCCGGTATTGGCGAGCAGGCAGATCCAGTCGGCCTGAGTGCCGTTGGTGATCCACATCTTGCCGCCATCGATGACGTAATCGTCGCCGTCCGCGCGCGCATTGGTCTTGATCGAGGCGACGTCAGAACCAGCGCCGGGCTCGGAGACGCCGATGCAGGCGACGTAGTCGCCTGAGATCGAGGGGCTGAGAAACTCACGCCGCACCTCGTCCGAGCCGAACCGCGCCAGCGCCGGCGTCGCCATGTCGGTCTGCACCCCGATGGCCATCGGCACGCCGCCGCAGGTGATGGCGCCAAGCTCCTCCGCCATCATCAGTGCGTAGGAGTAATCGAGCCCGGAGCCGCCGAATTCGACCGGCTTGTTCAGCCCGAGAAAGCCGAGGCTGCCCATCTTCCTGAACAGCTCGTGCGCCGGGAAGATGTCGGCTTTTTCCCATTCATCGACATAGGGATTGATTTCGTTGGCAATAAATTTTTGCAAGCTTCGGCGGATCTCGTCGTGATCGGCGGTAAACAGCATTTCTTTCCCTTTGTCATTCCGGGGCGCGCGAAGCGCGAACCCGGAATCCGTTCTTCTGCGACATCTGCGGCTCGATGGATTCCGGGTTCGACGCTACGCGCCGCCCCGGAATGACGGCGTCCTTCACAACCCCATCTGCCGCGACGCCAGATCCTTCATGATCTCCTCGGTGCCGCCGCCGATGGCGTTGACCTTGACCTCGCGATAGATGCGCTCGGCCTTGATGCCGCGCATGAAGCCTGCGCCGCCAAAAATCTGCACGGCTTCCGAGGCGCAGAATGCCATGGTCTGGGTCGCCTGGTTCTTCATCATGCAGATTTCGGCGACCGGGCTTTCGCCCTGCTCCAGGCGCCAGGCCAGCATCTCAAGCATCGCTTGCGATGCGGCGACCTTCTGCGCCATGTCGACGATCTTGTGGCGGATCACCTGGTGCTGCGCGAGGGGCTTGCCAAAGGTCTTGCGCTCCTTGGCATAGGCAATCGCCTCGTCGAGGCAGACGCGCGCGAACGCGGTGCAGCCCGCCGCCATGCCCATGCGCTCGCTGTTGAAATTCCGCATGATGATCTTGAAGCCATGGCCTTCCTCGCCGATCAGGTTTTCCGCCGGTACGCGGCACGCGTCGAAATGCAGGGTCGCGGTGTCGGAGGCCCACCAGCCCATCTTCTTCAGCTTGGTCCGAGACAGGCCGGGCGTATCCCCCTCGATCAGGAGCAGGCTGACGCCGCCGGCGCCCTCGCCGCCGGTGCGCACCGCAACGGTCAGATAGTCGGCACGCATCCCGGATGTGATGAAGGTCTTCTCGCCGCTCACGACGTAGTAATCGCCGTCGCGCCGCGCCTTGGTCCGGAGGCTCGCAACATCAGAACCGCCGCCCGGCTCGGTGATCGCGAGCGCCGAGATTTTCTCACCCGCGAGCACCTGAGGCAGCACGCGCGCCTTGACCTCGGGGCGCGCGGCCCGCGCGACCGGCGGCGAACCGATCGTATGGCTCATCAAGCTGGCGCTGACGCCGCCGGCGCCAGCCCGCGCCAGCTCCTGGCTGGCGACGATCTTCATGAACTGGTCGGCGGCGATCCCGCCATATTCCTCGGGAAATCCGAGTCCCAAGAGCCCGATCTCGGCCGCCTTGCGATAGAGTGCGCGCGGGAATTCGCCGGCCTCATCCCACTCGTGGGCGAAGGGCGTAATCTCCTTGTCGACGAAGCGGCGCATCACCTCGCGAAAGGTGTCATGCTCGGCGGTATAGAACGGGCTCATCATCGCACTCTCGCCTTGCTGGCGGATTCGTCTCGTCCACCATGGCCGGAACCTTGGCGGCTCACTTGCGCGGAGTGGCTGGCCGGCGGCCGCTTCCGAGCAGCGCCCGCTCTAGCAACTCAACGCAAGACGATTTTGACCGCTCGCGCGCCAACTCCGGATCAAAAAAAGGCGTGGTGCACAAACTCCGGCTGGCCCCTGGGCCATGCCGGGCATGGTGCATGGCAATAGGGACGCTGGCGGCACCAGACCGCCGAGGAGGAATTCTTGGCCGTTCGTTACTACGACTGGATCGCCCATTATGGCCGCCGCACGCCGAACAAGATTGCGGTGATCGACCTCGCGAGCGAGCGCCGCTTCAGCTATGCGCAGCTCGACGCGCGCATCTCGCGTCTCGCGTCATTTCTGCGCCATACGCTGGAAGTCTCGCGCGGCGAGCGGGTCGCCGTGCTGGCGCTGAACACGACCGATACGCTGGAGGTGCAATTCGCCTGCGGGCGATTAGGTGCGATCTTCGTGCCGCTGAACACCCGCCTCACAGTTCCCGAACTCCAGTTCATCACCGCAGATTGCGCGCCGAAGGTGATGATCCACGACACCGATCTTGCCGAAACGGCGCTTGCCGTCGCAAAGCTCTGCGGCATCGAGACGAGCCTGCTGCTTGGCCCCGGCGGCACTTATGAGGCCGGGATCGCCGCCGCAAAGCCGCTTGAGACAATCGAGGAGGTCACCCTCGATGACGTCTCGACCATCATGTACACCTCGGGCACGACGGGTCATCCGAAGGGCGCCACCATCACCCATGGCATGACCTTCTGGAATTGCGTCAATCTCGGCGGCCCCGCCTGCATCGGGCCGTCCTCGGTGCTGCTCACCGCGCTGCCGCTGTTCCACACCGGCGGTCTGAATTGCTACACCAATCCGGTGCTGCATGCCGGCGGCACCGTGATGATCATGCGCGCCTTCGATCCCGGCACGGCGCTTGGTCTCATCAATGATCCCGCGCAGGGCATCAACGTGTTCTTCGGCGTGCCCGCGATCTACCAGTTCATGGCCCAGCATCCGGCCTTCGCGACCACCGACCTCGGCCGGCTGATCGTCGGCGGTGTCGGCGGCGCACCAATGCCGGTGCCGCTGCTCAAGGTGTGGGAGGCGCGCGGCGTCGCGCTCCAGCAGGGCTACGGCATGACCGAGACCTCGCCGGCCGTGCTGGTGCTCGATCGCGAAGATGCGGCACGGAAAGCCGGCTCCGCCGGCAAGCCGGTGCTGCACACGGAAGTGCGCATCGTGCGTCCTGACGGCAGTGACGCCGATGTCGGCGAACTTGGTGAACTCTGGGTCAAGGGACCGAACATCACGCCCGGCTACTGGAACAGGCCGGAGGCGAACAAGACGTCGTTCACCGATGGCTGGCTGCACACGGGCGACGCGACACGCGTCGACGAGGAAGGTTTCTACTACATCGTCGACCGCTGGAAGGACATGTACATCTCCGGAGGCGAGAACGTTTATCCGGCCGAGGTCGAAAACGTCCTGCACCAGCTCAACGCCATCGCGGAAGCCGCCGTAATCGGCATTCCCGATCCTCAATGGGGCGAGGTCGGCCTCGCCATCGTCGCGGCCAAGCCGGGGCAAAGGCTGACCGAGGCCGATGTCTTCGCGCATTGCGCGGCGAATCTCGCGCGCTTCAAATGTCCGCGACAGGTCCGCTTCGTCGAAGCGTTACCCCGCAACGCCACCGGCAAGATCCACAAGCCGACCTTGCGCAAGGAATTCTCGGTTACTTCCGAAGTCGACAACAAAGCCGCCAACGCCTGATCAAAGCACCCCTCTCGCTGGCGCTTTTCTCTTTCAATGCGCCTGCTCCAACCCAGAAGAAACCCCAAGGGGTTTTAAGGGCCGCTATTCTCTTCGGCGAGCGCGGGGGTTTCCGCGCATTCAATCGCGAGCCTGTCCTGGCCTACATCGATCGCCGCGATCGGCAGGCCGAGACGACGCGAATCGCCGCGGCCCCTGAACACGGGGCATGCCCAGGCGAGGGTGGCGATGCCTGACGGCGGCAGATCGAGGCTCAGTCTGTAGCTGTCATAGCCGGTCGCGACCGCTTCGGGGGCGACGGCCGTGCCGTCGAGATAGAATCGCGTGCCGATCGTATCCAGCGGCGCGCGAAGCGCGGGGCTTCGAACGCGGACGATGGTGCGGCCAGGCATTCCCTTGATCCGAACGGCAGCCTCCGGTTCGCTCCAGCGAAACGTATGACCGACGGAGATCTCCTCGGCATGGAAGCCGATCTGCGCGATAATCTGCTCGCCAAGAAGGCCGCCGGCAGACCGCGTGTATCGCCCGAGACGATGAATGCAATCGAGTCTCTGATGCCGGATCAGCGCGGCGATGTATCGCCGCATCCATCGCGCGATCGCATCGCGCGATCCGACGGTCGTCAGAACGACCAGCACGGCCCGCGCGTACCATGCCCCCAGCCGCGCGAAGCCGCGCGCGCCGAGACTGCCGAGCAGCGCCGGTACCGCCCAACGCCATAACGCCAGCAATTTCTCGCCAGGCCGTCCCCAGCCGCCGCCAGCGAGGCTGTAGCGCAGGAGCGCGTTCAATGCATTGCGGGCGAGCGACGCGCCGGCCTCGCTCCGCGAGCTCCACTCGACCGGAATGTCGAGCAGCTCGCTGCCGGCATCGTTGCGGGCCTCGCTCAGATAGCGAATCTCGCCTTGCACGAAGTCGAGCGTGAATTGCTTCAGCTCGTCGATCTCGCCGACGTAATAGTGATGGAAGCGCGCCTCCTCGAGATAGCCGATGGAATGGCCTCTCGCGTGATAGGCGGCTGCAAGCACCCATTCGGCGAAATGACCGAGCTCCTCGCGCAGGCCGCCGCATTCCCGGTAGACGTCGCGCCGCGTCACGAAACACTGATCCAGGACCTTGCGCCAGGGATGCTGCTTCATACCGAACTCGATGTCGGCCTGGTACATGGCGGCCTCTGCCACGGATAACCGGTTATGGCAGATCGGGATCGAACGGCAGGAAAAGCCGGCCCAGTCGGGATGAGCATCGATCGCGCGAATGCAGAGTTCGATCACGTCGGGTTCGGGCCGGCAGTGCGATTCAGTGAAGAACAGATAGCTGCCGCGCGCCTTCGTCGCGCCGAATGCGCAGAGCCCGATGTCGTGTTCGGAATCGGTGAATTCAAGGCGAGCCCTGTTGCCGGCCAGCGCCTTCAACTGCTCGCGTGCCGTGAAATCCGGCGGCACGACCAAAATGATCTCGTAGAGCGATTTGTCGGCAGTCTGCGACGTCCAGCCGAGCCAGGACATCTCCCACTGCCCGCGGTGAGATTCGAGCGGGATAATGATTGAGAACAGCGGAGATTCGCCGTCGTCGAGTGCGGGCGCGTCCTGCATGTCCCCTTATAGACGCATGCTGCGTCGTTCCGGATAATTTCTTGCGGACTATACCGACAGAAACAGCGCGAACGATTCTTCCACCGTTCGGCGCAGATGCTTTTGGTACAATTCGTGGTTAGCATCGCCGGGCGCGACCCGACCCAGCGGGGGCTTCGCGAAGTTTCGGAACGGCACATAGGCGATCGGCGCTGCGATCGGCGTCAGCTGCGAGCCGGGACCGGCGCGGAGCGTCGAGATGATCCCGTACATCTCGCCGGCGACCGTCGGCCGCGACACAGTGATCACGCGATGCTGGCCGTGCTTGATGATGACGAGATAGATGAAGCCGGACTGATGCGGCACGGCGACTTCGCCGGTGTGTTCATAGGCGGCATCAGTCCGCTCCCCCTCGCGGAACACCAGTGAAGAGACTTTCGGCTCCCAGACGATCTCGGTGCGGTAGGCGAAGATCGCGTCCTTGTCGCCGAACGACGGTCGCAACGTGATGTAGACGTCCTCGAGCCAGGTCACCGCGCGATGCGCATAGGAGCCGAGGCTGTCGGGGGCGACATCGTTTGCGGCCGGAGGCGTCACCACGGCGGCGCTTCTGCGCAGGGAGACGCCGAGCGCCTGCTCCAGCCGCACTGTGGTTGCCAGCGTGAACGGCCGTCGACCGCCGAGCACCTTCTCCAGCGTCGACAGGCTGAGCTTGGCCTGCTCGGCCAGCGCCTGCCGGGAAATCCGGCGCCTAGCGAGCTCCTCACGGATGGTCTCCGCAATCTCGCGGCTCTGCTCGTCCGACAGCTGCTTGTCGGTGAATTTGTCCTGCGTCTGCATCGTGGCCCTGCTCCAGGACGACATCCTAGCAGGGCGGACAAACTAGCACAAAACCACACTTGGCCACCCGGCGGCGGCCCACGCGGGCCGGCCGCGGCGGATCATTGCCGATCATTCTGCTCGCGAAATCGGGCCGTCCCGGCGGATGCTCGAGGCCAGCGAACAACCTCGGGAGCAGGCCAAATGGATACCTACGACACGATGGACAGTAACGAACACCCTTGGCTGGGCAGACTTATCGTGGTCGGACTGTTCCTTCTGGCGCAGGGCATCGCGGTGATGCTGGTCGCCTTCGTGGCCCTGCTGGTGAGCTTGGAGCCGGGCTGGTCGGCGACGACGGAGCAGGCCAGCCTGCTCCAGCCCGGCGATGCCAAATCCGGGTCTCTCCTCCTCAAGGAGGACGGCGCCTACACGGAAGCGATCCGCCTCGGCATCGACGTCGACATCACGGTGTCGGGCCCGACACTGCGCGCACGAGTCACCCAGATCTTTCGCAACCCAACCAAGGACTGGGTCGAGGCGACCTATGTCTATCCGCTCCCCACCGGCGGTGCGGTCGATTCGCTGAAGATGGTGGTCGGTAACCGCGTCATCGTCGGCGACGTCAAGGAGCGGCAGCAGGCGCGCGTGATCTACGAAGAGGCGCGTCGGGCCGGCCAGAAGGCCGCGCTCACCGAACAGGAGCGGCCGAACATCTTCACCAACTCGGTCGCCAATATCGGTCCCGGAGAAGCCGTGCTGGTGCAGATCGAATATCAGGAGCCGGTGCATCAATCCGGCAACGAATATTCGCTGCGGCTGCCGCTGGTGGTCGGGCCGCGCTACAATCCGGCGCCGATCGTCCAGAGCGTCGACTTCCGCAACGACGGCTCCGGCTGGGGCGCGACGAACTCGGACCCGGTGCCGGACCGCGACCGCATCTCGCCGCCCGTGCTGGATCCCGCCAGGAATGCGCCGGTCAATCCGACCAGCATCACGGTGCGCCTGAACGCCGGCTTTGCGCTCGGTGAGGTCAAGAGCTCCCACCACACCGTCAAGGTCGAGAGCCCGGATAATACGACGAGAATCGTCACGCTTGCCGACGGTGCCGTGCCTGCCGATCGCGATTTCGAACTGACCTGGAAGCCGGCCGCCGTGAAGGCGCCGTCGGTCGGTTTGTTCCGCGAGCGCGTCGGCGACGCCGATTATCTGCTCGCCTTCGTCACCCCGCCCGCCGCCGAGCAGGCGACGCAGAAGCCACGGCCGCGGGAAGTGATATTCGTGATCGACAATTCCGGCTCGATGGGCGGCACGTCGATCGTTCAGGCCAAGGCGAGCCTCACCTACGCGCTCTCCCGTCTCCAGCCCACCGACCGTTTCAACGTCATCCGTTTCGACGACACCATGGACGTGCTGTTTCCGGCCTCCGTGGCGGCGGATGCCGAGCGTGTCGGTGAAGCCACCTCGTTCGTCAGCGCGCTGCAGGCGCGTGGCGGCACCGAGATGGTGCCGGCGATGCGGGCCGCGCTGACCGACAAGCTCGGCGACGCCAGCATGGTTCGCCAGGTCGTATTTCTGACCGATGGTGCGATCGGCAACGAGCAGCAATTGTTCGAAACGATCACGGCGATGCGCGGCCGCTCGCGCGTGTTCATGGTCGGCATCGGGTCGGCGCCCAACACCTATCTGATGACGCGCGCCGCCGAGCTCGGCCGCGGTGCCTTCACCCATATCGGCTCCGTCGAGCAGGTCGAGGAGCGCATGCGCGGCCTGTTTGCCAAGCTCGAGAACCCGGCCGTGACCGGCCTGAGCGCAAAGTTCTCCGAAGCCAAGGCCGACGTCACACCGACGATCATTCCCGACCTCTATCGCGACGAGCCCCTGGTGCTGGCGGCAAAGCTCGACACGCTCGCGGGCTCGGTCGAGATCAAAGGCCGCGTCGGCGACCGCCCATGGTCGGTGACGCTGCCGCTGCAAAATGCGGCGGAAGGCAAAGGCCTATCGAAGCTTTGGGCCAAGCGAAAGATCGCCGATGCCGAAGTGGCGCGCACCCTGCGCGAGATGACGCCCGAAGATTCCGACAAGGCAATCCTGGCACTGGCGCTCGACCATCAGATCGTCACCCGGCTCACCAGCCTCGTCGCGGTCGACAAGACGCCGAGCCGTCCCGAAGGCGAGCCGCTCAAGCCCAGCGAATTGCCGATCAACCTGCCGGCCGGTTGGGATTTCGCGAAGGTCTTTGGCGAACGACAGCAGGTCCCGGCGCAGCTCCGCGAGCGTCACGCCGATGCACGCAACCAGCCGGCCACGAGACGGCCGACGCCCGCTGCACCGGATGCGATCCGCCTGCCCAAAACCGCGACCTCGGCGGAGCTGAAAATGACCGCAGGCCTGATCCTGGTCGTGCTCGCCCTGATCCTGTTCGTGTTCAACCGGCGTCAGTCCTTGCTCACTGACGCCGCTTGAGAGAGGAGCCCCCCGAACTCCTCTGTTAGCGCGCGCGGCTGCCCGTCCCACACCAACGGCCGCGCGCGCCTTTTTGAACACGCCCTCTCAACTTCGTCATTGCGAGCGAAGCGAAGCAATCCAGAAATTCATCCACGGAAACAGTCCGGATTGCTTCGTCGCTTCGCTCCTCGCAATGACGGGAATTAGTACAATGCCCCGCCTCATCTCTCCCCTGGCTCTCGCCCTGATCGGCATCATCCTGTTCGGCGACGGCGCCTACATCCATGCCAAAGCGTGGCTCGCGCAGGTGCTGCTGGAGCGCGCGTTCGACCGGAGCGTTGCGACCGGCGAGGTGGTCAGGCCATGGTCCTGGGCCGATACCTGGCCGGTCGCACGGATCGAGGTGAGGCGGATCGGCGCCAGCGCGATCGTGCTGGAAGGCGCGAGCGGCCAGGCGCTCGCTTTCGGTCCCGGCCATATCCGCCAAACGGCTGACGCGGGCGAGCGGGGTGTTGCCGTATATGCAGCGCACCGCGACACTCATTTCCGCTTCCTGCGGAATGTCGCCATTGGTGACTTGATCGATGTCACACGCATTGATGGCAAGCACTTTCGCTTTCGCGCGGATTCCTCCGCTGTGGTTCGCTTCGATGCCTCCGGCATCGATCCCGCGGCACGGGCTACCGAACTCGTGCTCGCGACCTGCTGGCCGTTCGACGCCGTCGCGTCCGGCCCCGAGCGCTACATCGTGCATGCCACCCTGATCGGAACCGATGAATAGCGGTTCGCAATCGATCCGCGCCCCCCCCTCTTGAATCCGCCCGGCCTGTAGGGACAATCCCGCATGATGGAACCCGTGAACCGGCGCCGCCGACCGGAGACCTATCAGAACGGCCCATTGAGCATTTTCGCTGCAATTTGCGAGAAGAACGGTGATGGATGAGGAGTTCAGGCAGCGTCTCGAACAGCTCGAAAACCGCGTCGCGCTCTTGGAGAGGAACCAGGATCTTATCGCCGCCGGACAAAGACGCTCCTCGCTTCGGAGCCTCTGGCGCCGCCCGCCGATGTGGACTTTCGAGCAATATCCGCCGCGCCTGCTCAACCTGACGGCTTTCCCGCCAGCACCTGCGATCCATTCGGGCGCGCCCAGGATCGCGATGGTCACTCCGAGCTACAACCATGCGCAATATCTCGGCGCCACGATCGACAGCATCGTCAGCCAGAACTATCCGGACCTGTATTATCACGTGCAGGACGGCGCCTCGATCGACGGCACACTCGATCTCCTGAAGAGGCGCGGCGATAGCCTGAGCTGGAGCAGCGAACCGGACAAGGGGCAATCCAGCGCCATCAATCTCGGCTTCGCCGGCATCAAGAGCGAGATCATGGCCTATCTCAACAGCGACGACATGCTGCTGCCCGGGACGCTTGCCTATGTCGCAAATTACTTCATCGCACATCCGCGTGTCGACGTCGTCTACGGCCATCGCGTCTTCATCGATCGCGAGGGACTCGAAGTGGGCCGCGCCGTCCTGCCGCCCCATGACGGCAGGGCGCTGCGATATGCCGACTACATTCCGCAAGAGACGATGTTCTGGCGCAAGCGCGTCTGGGACAGGATCGGGCCGATCGACGAGAGCTTACACTACGCGATGGACTGGGACTTCATCCTTCGAGCGCAAGCCGCAGGATTCAAATTCGCACGCTTGCCGCGATTTCTCGCCTGTTTCCGAATCCATGACGCACAAAAGACGGCATCTACCTATGCGATCGGCGTCAGGGAGATGGGCGTCCTGCGGCGACGCATTCTCGGCTTCGAACCGACACAGATGCAGATCCGGCGCGCCATCGCTCCTTATCTGGCGAAGCAGTTGGCCTATCACTACGCCTACAAGCTCGGCATCCTGAGATACTGAACGACGGCGCGAGCAGTGATCCCAAGATGTCGATCACCAGGGATGCGCGCTCATTCCACCGCACGGCATACCTGCCCACGTGGTTGCCAGTCCGAAGAACTCGCCATAGAACAGAGTGACGCATCGCCAACAAGAACAACAGGTGAGGTCACACCATGGAAGCTCGCGTATCTGCCGCCTCAGCTTCATCGCGCCCATGGTCTCCGTCGCCCGATGCCAGCGACATTGTCAAAGGCATCCACGCCATGCTGCATCCGCGCAACATCGTGCTGGTGGGCGCGACCGACAAGCCCGGCAACTATGCCGAGCGCATCTGGAACAATTTGGTCAAATACGGCTACGAGGGCGGGCTCTATCCGGTCAATGCCAAACGCGACACCATCTGGGGTGTCCCCTGCTACAAGGACTTTACAAGCCTCCCGGAGAAGCCCGACCACGTGCTGGTGCTGGTGCCGGCGCGCTTTGCCGTGCAGGTGATCCGCGATGCCGCCGCGGCCGGCGCGCGCTCGGCCACCATCGTCACCTCGGGCTTCAGCGAGTTGCAGGACGAGGAAAGCCAGAAGCTCGCCGCCGAACTGCAAGCGGCCGTGCGCGAGACGGGATTGGCGGTCACCGGCCCGAACTGCCTCGGCAATTTGAGCGCGGGCGAGAAGCTCTTCACCAATATCGATGACCGTATCGTCACCATGGAACAGGGCGCGGTGGCGATTGCCGGACAATCCGGCGCCATCGTCATGGCGATCCGCCAGGCCCTGGAAGATCGCGGCGTCGGGGTCGGCTACATGGTGACGACCGGCAACGAGGCCGGGCTTGAGACGCCGGACCTGATGCGCTATTTCGCCTTGGATCCGAGCATCAAGGTGATCGTGGTCTACCTCGAAGGCGTGCGCAACACCAAGGCATTCCGGGACGCCTGCAAGGCGGCGCGCGCCGCGAGCAAACCGGTGATCGCGCTCAAGCTCGGAGCGTCCGAGGGTGGCCGCGCGGCGGCGATGGCACACACCGGCGCGCTTGCGGGCTCGATCGAGACATTCGACGCCATTGCAACGCGCGAAGGGGTCATCAGGGTCGGCGGGCTCGACGAGCTGATCGAGACCACCGAATGCTTCGTCCATGCCGCTGTGCCCAGGGGCGACCGGCTCGCCGCAGTGACGCTATCCGGCGGCAAGCGCGGCATGCTGATCGACGCCTTCGATGCAGAAGGCTTGAATTTTGCACCACTCAGCTCGCATGTCGGCTCGGAGCTGGCAAAGATGCTCGGGCCGGGCTCGATCGTCGGCAATCCGCTCGACGCTGGCTTTGCCGCGGTGGTCGATCCTTCCGTCTACATGAAATCGATCGGGCTGATGATCGACGATCCCGATATCGACATCGTCATCATCGATGCCGAGCTGCCGAAAGCGCCGCACGAGCTGCGCGAGCGCAATCTGCGCATTGTCGACGAGATGGCGAGCCGGGCCGGCAAGCCGGTGATCTATATCAGCGCGATGTCGATCGGCTTCACCGAGTTCACCAAGACCTTGCGCAAGTCGCTGCCACATCTCGCGGTCATGCAAGGCATGGATCGCGCGGTGACCGCGATCAAGTCGCTGCTCGACTACGCCAAGCTACGCAAGGAAGTGCCTGATGTCGTCTCGAGCTCGAAGTCTGCCGCTCGTGCCGTGCTGGAGAAGGCGCTGAAATCGGCAACCGGCGCCGCACTCGACGAGGTCGCCTCCAAGAAGCTTCTGAAAGCGTACGGCATTCCGATCTCGAAGGAGGCAATCGCACAGACGGCAGCGGAGGCCGTGAAGATCGCCAAGCAGATCGGCTTCCCTGTCGTGGCCAAAGTCGTCAGCGCCGAGATCCTGCACAAATCAGACATCGGCGGCGTGGTGCTGAATCTCACCAGTGTGGCCGAGGTGAAAAAGGCGTTCGCCGACATCACCGCGCGCGTGAACAAGCTGAAGGGCAAGCCGAAGCTCGCCGGCATCCTGATCGCGCAACAGGTCAAGGCCGATCTGGAGCTCGTGGTCGGTGCCTCCCTCGATGCCGAGATGGGCCCGGTCGTGCTGTTCGGCACCGGCGGCATCGACATCGAGCTGATGAAGGACGTGGCGCTCGCCGGTGCGCCGCTGGACGAGGCCGAGGCCCGGCTCCTGATCGGCCGCACCAAGGCGGGTATCAAGCTGCGCGGCTATCGGGGCAAGCCGGCCTTGCACGAAGCCTCCGCGGTGAAGGCGCTGGTGGGTCTGTCCAACCTGATCGCGGATGCCGGCGACCGGATAGCCTCGATCGACGTCAATCCGTTCCTGATCAATGCCAGGACCGGTGTCGCCGTCGATGCCCTCATCGTGCTGAACAATGCTGCGGCCAAGAGCGCCGCTGGGCGTTGATGTCGCGTAGAGCGGTTTAGCGCAGCGTAATCCGCCAAATCGGTCCATGGCCGCAGGAGGCGTTGGCGGGTTACGCTTCGCTAACCCGCCTTACGTACCATTGCAGCTCCTTCCAACTTCCTTCGTTTGGCCGTAAAATCACCCTGCATGGCACGCGCGAGCAATCTGGTGATCGGAACGGCGACGCTGGCGGTGATCGCCGTGGCGTTCGGCGGCGTGCTCGGCGTGCAGAAATGGCGCACCCTCCAGAGCCGCAGCCAGTTGCGCGTGGTATTCGAGGGCGGCTCCGCCAGCGGATTGCGCCGCGGCGGGCCGGTCAATTTCGACGGTGTTCCCGCTGGCCAGATCCTGTCGATCAAGCTGGACAATCCGCGCAAGGTCGTGGCCCTGGTGATGCTCGACAATACCGCGCCGATCCGCAAGGACACCGTCGCGGGCATCGAGTTCCAGGGTCTCACCGGCGTCGCCGCGGTCTCGCTGATCGGTGGCGCGCCCTCCGCGCCGCCGGTGCCGCTGGATTCGGACGGCGTCCCCGTGCTGACCGCCGATCTCAGCGACGCCGAATCGATCGTCGACACCCTGCATAGTGTCGACCGCACAATCGTCAGCAACGCACCGGCGATCAAGGAGGGCCTGCGCACGTTCGAGAACTACACCGCCGATCTCAGGAGCAAGGGCGGCGAAATCGATTCCGTCATGGCCAAGGTCGACAGCGCCTTCGCAGGCTTCGACAAGGCGGTCACAAAGATCGAAGGCGTCGTGCCCGGCTTTGCCGACGGCAAGGCGGATGAGCTGTTCGAAAAGATCCAGGGATTGCACGAGCTCGCCGACACCATGAGAAAGAAGTCGGCAAACTTCCTCGATGACATCCGTCGCTCACTGCTCGACGTCAGCGAGGCCGCCAACAAGATGAGCGGGACACCCACACCGGCTGCCGCTCCGCGACCGCCGCGCAAGCCGGCGCGGCAGAAACGGTAGACCCTCAGCACGCGTTGTGCACGACGCCCGTGCCGGCGCAGGACCGCGTGGTCGATGCAGCCATGGCTCAGTAGTTGCTCGGCGCCGCTTCATTGGGGATGCCGTCGATCGGGCATTCGGCGGTCCCGGGCGTCGCACGCGTCATCGCCTCGACCATGTCCCTTGTGCCCTCGGGATCGGCGATCCAGTTCTTGTAGAAATCATAGGGGCAGGCGGCGACGCCGCGCGGGCTTTCGCCGGAATTGATCATGCCGGTGTAGCCGCGATGGACCAGCTTGTAGAGATGGTTCTGCGACTGGCCGTTGCGGCGCGCATCGCGGATCAGATGCTTCGACAGCTGGGCATATTGGATGCCGTAGTCCTCCTCGCCGCACTCACCGAGGGTGCGGCCATCGAAACCGATGATCGCGGAGTGACCGAAATAGGAATAGACCCCGTCAAAGCCGGCGGCGTTGGCGACCGCGACATAGACGTTGTTGGCCCACGCCATCGCCTTCGAAATCAGGATCTGCTGCTCCTTGGCCGGATACATGTAGCCCTGGCAGCGCACGATCAGCTCGGCCCCCTTCATGGCGCAGTCGCGCCAGATCTCCGGGAAGTTGCCGTCGTCGCAGATGATCAGGCTGACCTTCATCCCTTTCGGGCCGTCGGAGACATAGGTGCAATTGCCGGGATACCAGCCCTCGATCGGCACCCACGGCATGATCTTGCGGTACTTCTGCACGATCTCACCCTGGTCGTTCATCAGGATCAAGGTGTTGTAGGGCGCCTTGTGCGGATGCTCCTCGTGGCGTTCGCCGGTGAGCGAGAACACGCCCCACACCTTGGCCTTGCGGCAGGCTTCGGCGAAGATCGCGGTCTCCTCACCCGGTACCGCGCAAGCGGTCTCATACATCTCCGTGGAATCGTACATGATGCCCTGGGTGGAGTATTCCGGGAAAATCACCAGATCCATGCCGGGAAGGCCGGTCTTCATGCCCACCACCATGTCGGCAATCTTGCGGGCGTTGTCGAGCACCTCGGCCTTGGTGTGCAGGCGGGGCATCTTGTAGTTGACCACCGCGACGCCGACGGTGTCGTTGCTGCTGGAGATGTCACCGTGAAGCATTTGAATTGCTCCTCTACTCTGTTTCTGTTTGGGAGTGCCGGGTAAATCAGTGACTGATCATCCAGGGCCGTGCGGTAGGGAAGCCCTTGGCGCCGCTTCTGGTCTTGGTCACCAGCCGCGCCGGCTTTTTCTTGTCCGATGAGTTTTTTCCCGTGGAGCAGCAGCCGCAACCGGGACCGTGCGAGGCCTTGTATTGCGCCAGCGTCTGCGGCGCGTGCGTGCTGCGCTCGTTGACGGCGTGAGCCTTGCGCGTCTCCGACGGCATGCAGAAGAAGTTCGGGGCGGTCAGGATAACGCGCGGCGCCATGATTTCACATTGCGGACAGACCTGCGGATCGTCGCATTCGGCCATCGGGCGCATATCCTTGAACGGACCGCAATCGTCACAGAGATATTCATAGACCGGCATCGCATCATCCCTACGCTGTTGTCTGTGAGAGAACTGCCGCGGCGGATGCGGGGCGGCAGATACGCCGTCCCGCACCCCGTCGCGCAGGGATTATTTGTCGGGTGAGATCGGCATCTGGATATCGCCCTTGATGTGCTTGATAGGTCCGGCCGAGGACGGCATCACGTCGAAGTCGAAGATCTCCGTCGGCAGCCATAGCGTGGCGCAGGCATTGGGCACGTCGACCACGCCGGAGATGTGGCCCTGAACCGGTGCCGTGCCGAGGATCGAATAGGCCTGGGCACCGGAGTAGCCGAACTTCTTCAGATATTCGATTGCATTCAGGCAGGCCTGGCGATAGGCGATGGTGACGTCGAGATAGTGCTGCTTGCCGGCCTCGTCGACCGAAATGCCCTCGAAGATCAGATAGTCCTTGTAATTCGGCGTGATCGGCGACGGCTTGAAGATCGGATTCTTGACACCGTACTTCGCCATACCGTCCTTGATCACCTCGACTTTCAGATGCAACCAGCCGGCCATCTCGATCGCGCCGCAGAAGGTGATCTCGCCGTCGCCCTGGCTGAAGTGCAGATCGCCCATCGAGAGACCGGCACCCGGCACATAGACCGGGAAGTAGATCTTCGAGCCGCGCGAAAGATCCTTGATGTCGCAATTGCCGCCGTGCTCGCGCGGCGGCACGGTGCGCGCGCCTTCGGCGCCGATCTTGTCCTTGACGTCGCCCTTGGCGCGGCCGCCATGGGCAGTCGGCGCGAACGGCGGATTGGCGAGGCCGGGCACGCGGGTCGGATTGGTCGCGATCAGCTCGGCCTCGCGCTTGTTCCAGGTATCCAGCATCTTCGGATCGGGCAGACAGCCGATCAGGCCGGGATGGATCAGGCCGGCGAAGTTGACGCCGGGGATGTGGCGCGACGAGGTGTAGAGGCCCTTGATGTCCCAGATCGACTTCTGCGCCAGCGGGAAATGATCGGTGAGGAAACCGCCGCCGTTCTGCTTGGAGAAGAAGCCGTTGAAGCCCCACATGCTCTCCTTCATCGGACCGACGTCGAGCAGGTCGACGACGAGGAGGTCGCCGGGCTCGGCGCCCTTGACGCCGATAGGGCCGGAGAGAAAGTGCACGATCGATAGATCGATGTCGCGCACGTCGTCGGCGGAATCGTTGTTCTTGATGAAGCCGCCGGTCCAGTCATAAGTCTCGATGATGAAGTCGTCGCCGGGATTGACCCAGGCCACGATCGGAATGTCGGGGTGCCAGCGGTTATGCACCATGTCATTTTCGTAGGCCGACTTGGTGAGATCGACCTTGATCAGTGTCTCTGGCATCGAGATGCTCCCCTTTTACACGGTTGGTTAGACGGACAGATATTTCGAGACCTGCGCGGCATCGACGGCGTCGCGCGGATCGTCGCGGACGATCTCGCCGTTCTCGATCACCAGCACGCGGTCGGCGATATCGAGTGCGAAGCTCAGGACCTGCTCGGACACCACGATCGAAAGCCCCTTCTCGTCGCGGATGCGCTTGAGCGTGCGCGCCATCTCCTTGATGATCGACGGCTGGATTCCTTCGGTCGGCTCGTCCAGCAGCAGCACTTTTGGCTTGGTCGCCAGCGCGCGGGCGATCGCGAGCTGTTGCTGCTGGCCGCCGGAGAGATTGCCGCCGCGGCGGTCCTTCATCTCCAGCAGCACCGGAAACAGTTCGTAAATGTCACCGGGCACCTCGGTCCCGCCGGAGACCACGAGGCCGGTCTCGATGTTCTCCTTCACCGTCATGGTGGAGAAGATCATGCGGCCCTGCGGCACATAGGCGAGGCCCTTGGCCACCCGCTCGTAGCTCGGCAAGGCACCGAGCTCGGCACCGTCCATGGTCACCGAGCCGCTCTTCGCCGGCAGGATGCCCATCAGCGATTTCATCAGCGTGGTCTTGCCCATGCCGTTGCGGCCCATGATCGCCACGATCTCGTTGGGCGCGACCTTGACGTTGAGCCCGTGCAGCACCTCGCTCTGGCCGTAGGCGACGTGAAGATCAGAAATAGCCAGCATCGTCGCGCTCCTTAGTGACCGAGATAAACTTCGACGACCTTGGGGTCGTTCTTCACCTTTTCCATGGTCCCTTCCGACAGGATCTGGCCCTGGTGAAGCACGGTGACCTTGTGCGCGATGTCCTCGACGAACTTCATGTCGTGCTCGATGACGAGCACCGAGCGGTTCTTGATGATGCGGTTGAGCAGCTCGGCGGTCTTGGCGCGCTCGGACACGCTCATGCCGGCGACCGGCTCGTCGAGCATCAGCAGGTCCGGGTCCTGGATCAGCAGCATGCCGATCTCGAGCCATTGCTTCTGGCCATGGCTGAGCAGATCGGCATTCACGTTCAGCCGGTCCTTCAGGAAGATCATTTCGGCGACTTCATGCACGCGGTCGCGTACGGCGGCGTCGCGCGTGAAGGTCAGCGCCCCGAACACCGAGCGTCCGCGCGGATAGGAAATCTCCAGATTTTCGAACACGGTGAGATCGTCGTAGATCGACGGGTTCTGGAATTTGCGACCGACCCCGGTCTTGACGATCTCGTTCTCTCTCATCCGGGTCAGCTCCTTGCCGCGGAACTGGATCGAACCGGAGGTCGCTTTGGTCTTGCCGCAGATCAGGTCGAGCACGGTGGTCTTGCCGGCGCCGTTCGGACCGATGATGACGCGGATCTCGTTCTCATCCACGTAGAATGAGAGATCGTTGACCGCCTTGAACCCGTCGAACGACACGGTCAGCGCTTCGACGGCGAGCAGAAATTCCTTGGGCTGATGACCGACGAGCATGATCTACCTCCTCACTGCCAGCATGGCATCGGCATCGTGATGACCGACGAGCATGATCTATCTCCTCACTGCCAGCATGGCATCGGCATCGTGATGACCTAAGAGCATGATGATCTCCTCACTCGGCCGGGGCGCCGTCGGCGACCGAGCTGTCGGTCCAGCCTTCGGGTTTCGGTTTGCGCGACGAGATCAGGCTGTCGATGCGCGGCTGCACATAATCGCCCCAGATCCCGGCAAGGCCGTTGGGAAAGGCCAGCACGACGGCGATGAACAGCCCGCCCAGTCCGAACAGCCACAATTCGGGAAAGGTTTCCGACAGGCTGGTCTTGGCGAAATTGACCAGCAGCGTGCCGTAGACCGCGCCGAGGATCGACAAGCGGCCGCCGACCGCGGTGTAGATCACCATTTCGATTGACGGCACGATGCCGACGAAGGACGGCGACATGAAGCCGACATTGAGGGCGAACATGGCGCCGCCGATTGCGGCGAACACGGCGGCGACGCAGAAGGCGAAGATCTTGAAGTTGGCGACGCTGTAGCCGGAGAAGCGGACGCGGTCCTCCTTCTCCCGCATCGCGACCAGGATGCGCCCGAGCTTGGAGTGCCGGACGAATTGCGCGATCATGATGCAGGCAAACAGGCACCCGACCTCGAAGAAATACAGCACGATTTTGGCGTGGTCGGGACGGATGTCCCATCCTTTCAGCGTCCGCAAATCGGTCATGCCGTTGATGCCGCCGGTGTAGCCCTGCTGGCCCACGATCAGGATGGTCAGGATGGCCGCGACCGCCTGGGTGATGATGGCGAAATACGTGCCGCCGACACGGCGCTTGAACATCGCAGTGCCGATGATGAGAGCAAATATGCCGGGGACGAGAATGATGGCGGCGATCGTGAAGGTCAGGCTGCTGAAAGGCTTCCAGAACAGCGGCAGCGCGGTGATCTGATTCCAGTCCATGAAATCGGGAATGCCGGGGGTCGACTGGATCTTGGTGTTCTCCACGCTCGAGGCCTCGAGCTTGAGGAACATCGCCATGCAGTAGCCGCCGAGCCCGAAGAACACACCCTGGCCGAGACTGAGAATGCCGCCATAGCCCCAGCAGACCACCAGCCCCAGCGCGACGAAAGCGTAAGTCAGGTATTTTGCGACCAGGTTGAGCCTGAAGACATCGAGCGTGAGCGGCAGCACCACCACCAGGAAGACCGCGAGCACCAGAATTCCGATGAGCTCCGATCGATTGAAGAAGCGATTGTCGGTCATTGCATCAGCCCCAGTTTCTCACTTGCGAACCTTGAGGGCGAACAGCCCCTGCGGCCGCAGCATCAGGATTCCGACAACGGCTAGCAGCGTCAGTACCTTGGCCATCGAGCCCGACATGAAGAACTCGAGGGTGGATTGGGTCTGCGAGATCGAGAAGGCCGATGCGATGGTGCCGAGCAGGCTTGCCGCGCCGCCGAACACGACCACCAGGAACGTATCGACGATGTAGAGCTGTCCGGAGGTCGGCCCGGTCGAGCCGATCATCGTAAAGGCGCTCCCGGCGACACCGGCAATGCCGCAGCCAAGGCCGAAAGTGTAGCGATCCACCTTTTCGGTGTTGATGCCGACGGCACCGGCCATGATGCGGTTCTGCACGACGGCGCGCACCTGCCGACCCCAGCGCGATTTGTACATCACGTAGGCGACGCCGACGGTGATCAGGAGGGTGAGGCACATCACGAAGACGCCGTTGATCGGCACTTCGATGCTGTCGGTCACGTGCAGCGAGCCAAGCATCCATTGCGGCAGCTCGACGCCGACCTCGCGCGCGCCGAACACGGAGCGATAGGCCTGTTGCAGGATCAGGCTGAGGCCCCAAGTCGCAAGCAGCGTGTCGAGCGGGCGCTTGTAGAGATGCCGTATCAGCACCCACTCCACCAGCATCCCCAGCGCACCGGATGCGACAAAGGCCAGGATCATCGCGAGAAAGAAGTAGCCGCTGAACAGGCTCGGCAAATTGGATTGGAAGAAACTCGAGGTCATCCAGGTGACGTAGGCCCCAAGGATCATGAACTCGCCATGGGCCATGTTGATGACGCCCATCTGGCCGAAGATGATCGCAAGACCCAGCGCCATCAGGACGTAGACGGAGAACAGGATCAGTCCTGCAAAGCCCTGCATGACGAAGATGGAGCCAAGGTCACCAAGCGAGTAGTCGCCGAACATCGATGTCCTCCGTCGGGAAAGGGTCCCGCGTCGCGAGCAGGTTCGCGACGCGGGGGTCTTGGGCGTGGATTTGCGGTCCACGCCAGGGAGACGCTTGATCTCAGGGGAAGCCGCGGCAGGCGCCGCGTCTTACTGGTGATCCCAGTTTTACTGGTAGCCCTTGGGGAACGGATCCGGCTCGACCAGATCGGCGGTCTCGTAGATCAGTTCGAACTGGCCATCGAGCTTGGCGCGTCCCACCCGGGTCTTCGACCAGAGGTGATGATTTTCGTGGATGCGCACATAGCCTTCCGGAGCGCCCTTGAACTCGATGCCCGGCGACGCCGCCGCGATCTTGTCGATGTCGAAGGAGCCCGCCTTCTCCACCGTCAACTTCCACAGCCACGGGCCGAGATAGGCAGCCTGGGTGACGTCTCCGATCACGGTCTTCTCGCCCCACATCTTCTTGAACGCCGGGACGAAGCTCTTGTTGTTCGGGTTGTCGAGCGACTGGAAGTACTTCATGCAGGCATAGGCGCCCGCGATGTTCTCGCCGCCGATGCCGTCGATTTCGTCTTCGGTCACCGAGATCGTGAGCAGCGCCTGCTTGGAGAGGTCGATGCCGGCGGCCTTGAGCTGCTTGTAGAACGCAACGTTCGAACCGCCGACGACGTCAGTGAAGATCACGTCGGGCTTGGTCAGCTTGATCTTGTTGATGACCGAATTGAACTGGGTGTTGCCGAGCGGATAATACTCTTCGCCGACGACCTTGCCCTTCAGCACGTTCTCGACGTGCTTGCGCGCGATCTTGTTCGAGGTGCGCGGCCAGATGTAGTCGGAGCCGATGAAGAAGAACGACTTCGCGCCCTTCTCCTTGGCGATCCAGTTCAGGCCGGCGAGGATCTGCTGAGTGGCTTCCTGGCCGGTGTAGATCACGTTCTTCGACTGCTCGAGACCTTCATAGAAGGTCGGGTAATAGAGCATGCCGTTGTACTGTTCCATGACGGGCAGCACGGCCTTGCGGGACGCCGAAGTCCAGCAGCCCATGATCGCCGCGACCTTGTCGTTGACCAGCAGCTTCTTGGCCTTTTCGGCAAAGGTCGGCCAGTCGCTGGCGCCGTCTTCCTGGATGAACTTGATCTTGCGCCCGAGCACGCCGCCCATGGCATTGATCTGTTCGATGGCGAGCTTTTCGGCTTCGATCGAGCCGGTCTCGGAGATGGCCATGGTGCCGGTCGCCGAATGCAGGATGCCGACCGTCACCTCGGTGTCGGTGACCGCGAGGCCCGTGGTATTGACCGCCGAGGTCGCCGGGGCCTGCGCAAAAGATGCTCGCGGCAGCATGGTAATGGCCGGCACGGCCGCCATTCCCATCAATAATTTGCGCCGGAGCGGCGATAACAGGCCCTTGTTCGCTTCGTCTGACATGAGCACCCCACTGTTGTTCGAGGACACGCGATTGGTGCCGTGAGGATGGCTCGAATTTGTGCACTGCAAGCATACGCAAGATCGCGTATACTGCACCGCAAAATGACGACGTAGGGTTTTGGTACAGGTTTTGCGAGGGATCCGGGAGTTCGGGAGTGGGGGTTAAGTGGCAGGGCGGCAGCGGATAGATCGCGTCAGGCGCCAGTACAACCAATGGGTCGCCAACCAGACGCTGGAAGACTACGCGCTGCGCTTCACCGCCAAGAGCGCGCGCCGCTGGTCCGCCGCCCGCGTCGCCAACACCGCACTGGGCGCCATCTCCTTTCTCGCGCTGGAGGCGATCGGCGGCACCATCACCCTGAACTACGGCGTGACCAACGCCACCGCCGCGATCCTCGTCGTCTCCACCATCATCTTCTGCTGCGGCGTTCCGATTGCCTATTATGCCGCCAAATGCGGCATCGACATTGACCTGCTCACCCGCGGCGCCGGCTTCGGTTATATCGGCTCGACCGTCACCTCGCTGATCTACGCCTCCTTCACCTTCATCTTCTTCGCGATCGAGGCCGTGATCCTGGCGACGGCGCTCGAGATGTGCTTCGGCATTCCGCGCCCGATCGGCTATCTCATCAGCGCGGTCGCGATCATCCCGCTTGTCACCTATGGCATCACGCTGATCAGCCGCTTCCAGCTCTGGACGCAGCCGATCTGGATCATCCTGCACATCCTGCCCTTCGCCGCGATCGCCTGGGCCAACCCTTACTCGTTCACGGAGTGGCGCAAATTCGCCGGCGAACACGGCGACCCCAGCGGACATTTCGATCTGCTGCTGTTCGGTGTCGCATCCTCCGTGGTGTTTTCGCTGGTGGCCCAGATCGGCGAGCAGGTCGACTTCCTCAGGTTTCTGCCGCGCGACCGCCGCACGTCGCGAACGTCGTGGTGGGCCGCCCTGCTGATCGCGGGCCCCGGCTGGATCATCTTCGGCGCGCTGAAACTGCTGCTGGGCTCGTTTCTCGCCTTCTTCGCGCTGAGCCACGGTCTCTCCAGCGAGCTGGCGGCCGAGCCTGCGCACATGTATCTCGAAGCGTTTCGCTACGTGTTGTCGCAGCCGGACATGGCGTTGGCACTCACCGGCGCGTTCGTGATCCTGTCGCAGCTCAAGATCAACGTCACCAACGCCTATGCAGGCTCGATCGCCTGGTCGAACTTCTTCTCGCGTCTGACGCATAGCCATCCCGGCCGGGTCGTTTGGCTGGTGTTCAACGTGATGGTGGCGCTGCTGCTGATGGAGATCGGCGTCTACAAGGCGCTGGAGCAGACGCTCGCGCTATATTCCAATGTCGCAATCGCCTGGGTCGGCGCGCTGGTGGCCGATCTCGTGGTCAACAAGCCGCTCGGCCTGCGCCCACCCCAGATGGAATTCAAGCGCGCCCATCTCTACGACATCAACCCGGTCGGCGTCGGCGCGATGACGATCGCGACCATTGTCTCGATCGCGGCATTCTACGACCTGTTCGGCTCGACCATGAAAGCGCTCGCGGCCTTTGTCGCGCTGACGGTCGCCTTCGTCACCGCGCCCGTCATCGCCTGGCTCACCGACGGCAAATACTACATCGCGCGCAAGCCGAAGAGGAGCTGGGCCAATATCGAATCGATCCAGTGCTGCATCTGCGAGCACCATTTCGAGCCGGAGGACATGACATCCTGTCCTGCCTATGCCGGCCCGATCTGCTCGCTATGCTGCTCGCTCGATGCGCGCTGCCATGATTTGTGCAAACCGCATGCGCGCGCGCAGGTGCAGTTCGCCGACGCGCTCGCCAGGATCTTGCCGCAGTCGATCTATCAGCGGATCAATTCGCAGTTCGGCCACTACATCGGTGTGTTCGTGGTCTCGGCGGGCCTCGTCGCGCTGGTGCTGGGGCTGATCTACCTCCAGACCTCGGTCAGCGTGCCTGGCGAGAACATGCTCGTCTCCAACGTGCTCTGGAAGGTGTTCTTCTCGCTCAGCATCATCATCGGAGTGGTGGCCTGGCTGTTCGTGCTGGCGCAGCAGAGCCGACGGGCCGCCGAGGCCGAGACCCGGCGCCAGACCACGCTGCTGATCCAGGAGATCGACGCGCACAAGCGCACCGACGCCGAGCTCCAGCGCGCCAAGGAAATCGCCGAATCCGCCAACCTCGCCAAGAGCCGCTACGTGGTCGGCCTGAGCCACGAGCTGCGCTCGCCGCTCAATGCGATCAGCGGCTATGCCCAACTCCTGGAGCAGGACACCACGCTCAACACCAAGCCGCGCGACCAGGTCCGCGTCGTCCGCCGCAGCGCCGATCACCTCTCCGGCCTGATCGACGGCATTCTGGACATCTCCAAGATCGAGGCGGGGCGGCTGTACCTGTCGCGCGACGAGGTGCGCTTGAGCGAATTCCTCGACCAGCTCGTCGGCATGTTCCGCCTTCAAGCCGCAGCCAAGAGCATCGACTTCGTGTTCCGGCGGCCGGCGCATTTGCCGGTCGTGGTCTATGCCGACGAGAAGCGGCTGCGCCAGGTGCTGATCAATCTGCTGTCCAACGCGATCAAATTCACCCAGGCCGGCAGCGTGCAGTTCGTGGTGCACTATCGCAGCCCGGTCGCCGAGTTCGAGGTGATCGACACCGGTCCCGGCATCCAAGGGGACGATCTCGAACGCATCTTCGCACCCTTCGAACGCGGCGCGCTCGGTGTCTCGCAGCCGCAGACCGGCACCGGGCTGGGCCTGACCATCAGCCGGCTGCTCGCCGGCGTCATGGGCGGCGACATCAAGGTCTTGAGCACGGTCGGCAGCGGCAGCACGTTCAAGGTCAAGATGTTGCTCTCGGAAGTCACCAATCCGCAGCGCATCGCGCCGGTGGAGGCCCCGATCTCCGGCTATCACGGCGCGCGCAAGACCATCCTCATCACCGACGACGATCCCGTGCATCGCGACCTCCTGCGTGAGGTGTTGACACCACTCGGCTTCATCCTGCTCAGCGCGCCCGACGGACCTGGTTGCCTGGCGCTGGCCCAGCACTGCCGGCCCGATCTGTTTCTGCTCGATATTTCCATGCCGGGTATGGACGGCTGGAAAGTCGCGGAAACGCTGCGCGCGAACGGCCACCATCAGGCGCGCATCCTGATGGTGTCGGCCAGCGCGCTCGAGGCCCACGGCACACCGCTGGCGCAACCCTTCCACGACGGCTATCTGATGAAACCGATCGACATCCCCAGGCTTTTGGAAGGCATCCGCCAGCTTCTGAAGATCGAATGGCAATACGGCACGGACGAGATCGCCGTGCCGCTATGGCGGCCGGAGAGCGGCTCGCGGCCGCCTGTACGACACATCGAGGCGCTGATCGGGCTTGGTCAGATCGGCTACGTCAAGGCTATCCAGTTGAAGCTGGACGAGATCGGCGGTGAGCATCCTGAACATGCCGACTTCGTCGCGGAAATGCGGTCGCTGATCGACCGCTTCGATCTCGACCAGTACATGGCCACATTGAAGACGTTGCATGCGTATGAGCACTGAGTCGAAAAAGCGCGACGTCGCGCTCGTTGTCGACGACTCCCCGGAGACGCTGCGGCTGCTCACCGACGCGCTCGACAACGCCGGGATGACGGTGATGGTGGCGCTCGACGGCGCGGCCGCGATGCGCATCGTCGACCAGATCACGCCTGACATCGTGCTGCTCGACGCGGTGATGCCGGGCATGGACGGGTTCGAGACCTGCCGCCGCCTCAAGCGCGATGCGGGCCTTGCCAATGTCCCGGTGATATTCATGACGGGGCTCGCCGAGACCGAGCACATCGTGCGCGGGCTGGAGGCGGGCGGCGTCGACTACGTGACCAAGCCGATCGTGATCGAGGAGATGCTGGCGCGCATCCGCGTTCATCTCGGCAATGCGCGTCTGACGCAAAGCGCACGCGCCGCGCTCGACGTGTCCGGCCGATTCCTGTTCGCGGTCAACCGCCAGGGCAAATTGTTGTGGGCGACCCCGCAGGCGCAGAAGCTGCTGGCGGACCACCACGGCGCGCAGGCCGACGACGACTTCGTCCTGCCGATATCATTGCTGCAATGGCTGGAGCAGGCGAAGGGCAAGGGCAGTTCGAAGTCCCAGGCGGCTTCCCTGCCCGACAATCCTCAGCTCCGGCTGTACTACATGGGCGAGACCGCGCCGAACGAGTTCCTGCTGCGGCTCTCCAAGGAGTCCGGCACCGCGCCGCCACCCGAATTCACCAGCGAGCTTGGCCTCACTACACGCGAAGGCGAGGTGCTGGCCTGGCTCAGCAAGGGCAAGACCAACCGCGACATCGCGCAGATTTTGGGCTTGAGCCCGCGCACGGTCGACAAGCATCTCGAGCAGATCTATTCCAAGCTTGGAGTCGAGAACCGGACTGCGGCGGCGGCGATTGCAACGAATGCGACAAGAAGGAATTCGTAGTCTTGCTGCGAGTGAGTTGAAACGCGCCCCGTCCAACCAACAGTGTCGTCCCGGACAAGCGAAGCGCAGATCCGGGACCCATAACCACAGGGAGACGATTGGCGAAGACTCGGAGTGACCGGCTCGCCCCACGACCACTGCCTGGGAGTATGGGTCCCGGGCTCGCTTCGCGCCCCGGGACGACAGTGGAAAGTGTCGCGATCGCTTGCGTCCCTACGGGCCCCCTCACCCGTACACAAACTCCCCTCCATCCAGATCCGTCTTCGGGATCTCGTCCTTTTCGGTCCAGTAATCCTGGCTGTGCTGCCATTCCGGCTTGTCGCCGCGCTTGGGAAGCAGGTCCATGTTGCGCATCATGTAGCCGGGATTGAAGTTTTCCGGATCGATCCAGGGCAGGATCGGCATGTTGTGGTCTTCGGCGCGTAACTTGACCTCGACCTTCTTCTTGCCTTTGGTCTTCATGTGACCGAGCAGGCGGCAGACGAAGTCGGCGACGAGGTCGACGCGCAGCGTCCAGCTGGCGCGGAAATAGCCGAACACCCAGACCATGTTCGGCACGCCCGTAAACATCATGCCGCGATAGGTGACGGTGTCGCCGAAGGCGAGCGGCTTGCCGTCGACCTCGAAGGCGATGTCGCCGAGCGCCGCGAGATTGAAGCCGGTTGCGGTGACTATGATGTCGGCTTCAAGCAGCTTGCCGGATTTGAGCTGGATGCCGTTCTCGATGAAGCACTCGATCTCGTCGGTGACGACGGACGCCTTGCCGCTGGCGATCCCCTTGAACAGATCGGCATCGGGCACGAAGGCGATGCGCTGCCGCCAGGGCCGGTAGCTCGGCGTGAAATGTGTGTCGACATCGTACTCCGGACCGAGCACCGCGCTGATCTGGCCGATCAGCTCCTTCTTCACTTGCTGGGGCTTGGAGATGCAGAGTTTCGTGAAGGCATCCTGCTCGAACAGGATCTTGCGGCGGACAATCTCGTGGATCCAGGCCTCGTCAATTTGGAGCCGGCGGAGTTCCTCCGCGATCTCGATGGCGTTGCGCCCCAAACGGAAATAGGTCGGCGAACGCTGCAGCATCGTGACATGCGCGCATTTGTCGGCGATGTTCGGCACCAGCGTCGCCGCCGTCGCGCCGGAGCCGATCACGACGACCTTCTTGTTCGCGAGGTCGATATCATCAGGCCAGGTCTGCGGATGAACGATGCGGCCCTTGAAGCGATCCATGCCCTTCCATTCCGGCGTATAGCCTTCGGAATGGCGGTAATAGCCCTGGCACATCCAGAGGAAATTCGCCGTGAAAGTTTTTGGCTCGCCAGTGTCGGTCGTCACCGCTTCGATGGTCCAGAGGTTCTGCTCGCTAGACCAGTTCGCCGAATTGATCTTGTGCTTGTAGCGGATATGCCGCGCGATATCGTTTTCATCGATCACCTCGTTCATGTAGGCGAGGATTTCCTCTGCGGTCGCGATCGGCGGCCCGACCCAGGGCTTGAAGCTATAACCGAAGGTGTGGAGATCGCTGTCGGAGCGGATGCCGGGATAGCGATGCGTGGTCCACGTGCCGCCGAACGTCGCCTGCGTTTCCAGGATGACGAAGCTCGCACCCGGAAGCTGCCTGGTCATGTGATAGGCGCTGCCGATGCCCGAGATGCCGGCACCGACGATCAGCACGTCGAAATGTTCAGAAGCCTGTTTGGCCGTGGCGTGACTGCGAACAGCGACATTCATTGTTGCTTCTATGCCTTGCTTGTTTTTGTGGCCGCCCTTGATTGGGCAACGCGTTTCCTCCGCGACGGACGTGGTTGCCCATCGCGCTTCCGCTTCAAGATGACATAGATCAGGGCGCGGTCAAATCACAGCGCCGCACCCCAGCTCCGCGCGGTCTGCAAGATCCAGTCGCGATAGAGCGTGAGCGGCGTGACGCCGGTCAGCCCGCCGCAGCCGGCGGCTCCGTTCGGCCCCGTGGACCAGCTGATGATGCCGACGAGCACGGCTCCATTCGGCTTGTCCTCGAACACGGGACCGCCGGAATCACCGGTGCAAGCGCCAATTCCGTCGCGAACACCGTTGGTTACGGGGTCGACCAGCCGGATCTGGAGCGTGCCGGGCTGCCCCGTCGCAACGAGGCCGGCAACGCGCGTCGCGCCGCCACTCTTGCCGTCACCACGCACGGTGACGCCGATACCGGCGATGACGAAGCGGCTGCCGACCTGGATCGGAATATTCGGCGCACCGACGGGCACCGTCGATTTTCCCTTGAGTGGAATTTCCAGTTGCAGCAGCGCCAGGTCGGCGGTAGCGCGATGCGCTTGCATCGCCTGCATGTTGAAATTCGGATGGATCGCGACGGTGCGGACATTCAGCAGTTGCGGCTGCCCGTCGGTGCCGCGATCGACGATCTTGTAGTCCGCGCCGGGCTGCACGCAGTGGGCAACGGTGAGCACCAGTTTTGGCGCAACCAGGGTGCCGGTACAGAAATTGCCGCGGGAGCCGACGATCGTGACGACGGCGCGCGCGACGCCATCGGCCTGCGGCGTGCCGCCACCAACGATGGCATAAGCGGGCGTGGCGAGCAGCAGCGCGGTCGTAGTGAGGGTTACGAGCTTCTTCATGGGAACACGCTTTGGTATCGGGTCGGTGACGGCGGTGGGATGGCTTCGGACTGGTCCTTGCCGATAGCGCATGCTAGCGCTCTTGGAAAGGAATTGACGAGGGCGGGATCTTGACGATCGAGGCTGTGATCTTTGATTTTGGCGGCGTGCTGACGAGTTCGCCGTTCGAGGCGTTCACGCGGTTCGAGACGGAGCGTGGCCTGCCCATCGACATCATCCGGCGCACCAATGCCGCCAATCATCTGGAGAATGCCCGGGCCAAGTTCGAGCGCGCCGAGGTCGACATCAACACGTTCGATCATTTGTTCGCGACGGAATCGCTGGCGCTCGGCGCGGAGGTGCGCGGCCGCGATGTGCTGCCGCTGCTTCAGGGCGATCTGCGCCCCGAGATGGTGGAAGCGCTGAAGCGCATCAACGCGCAATTCAAGACCGGCTGCATTACCAACAATCTGCCGGCCAATGCGATCGGCAGCATGACCGGGCGTTCACTCTATGTCGCCGAGGTGATGGTACTGTTCGACCATGTCATCGAGTCCGCCAAGATCGGCCTGCGCAAGCCCGACCCGCGCATTTATCAGCTGATGGTAGAGACGCTGAAGGTAGATCCAAAGAATTGCGTCTATCTCGACGATCTCGGCGTCAACCTGAAGCCGGCACGCGAGATGGGCATGACGACGATCAAGGTGACCAGCGGCGCCCGGGCGATCGCCGAGCTCGAGGCCGCAACAGGATTGAAGCTGAGCTAGCCGCGCTGCCTGTGCCTCATCCTGAGGAGCGCGCCCTTGCGCGCGTCTCGAAGGATGAAGGCCTCACTGGGGCTCCTCGCCCTTCGAGACGCCGCGCAAGCGCGGCTCCTCAGGGTGAGGGATTACACATCCTACTCCGCCGCGGCGGCGATCCGCTCCGGAAACGCCGCGGCAAGTGAAGCACGATCAGGCTTCAGCACGCCGCGCTCGGTGATGAGACCGGTGACGAGCCTCGCCGGGGTGACGTCGAAAGCATAATTCGCGACCGGCGAGCCCTCCGGCACGATGCGCACCGTCTCAAGTCTTCCGTCTGCGGTGCGGCCGGTCATGTCGGTGACTTCCGTGCCGCTGCGCTGCTCGATCGGGATGTCGCGGATGCCGTCATCAACGGCGAAATCGATCGTCGGCGACGGCAGCGCGACATAGAACGGCACGTTATTGTCGTGCGCGGCGAGCGCCTTCAAATACGTGCCGATCTTGTTGCAGACGTCGCCATTGGCGGCAACGCGATCGGTGCCGACGATGGCGAGATCGACCATGCCGTGCTGCATCAGATGACCGCCGGTGTTGTCGGGAATCACCGTATGCGCCACGCCGTGATGGCCGAGCTCCCAGGCCGTGAGCGAGGCGCCCTGGTTGCGGGGACGCGTCTCGTCGACCCAGACATGAATCTTGATGCCGCGCTCATGCGCGAGATAGATCGGCGCCGTCGCCGTGCCCCAGTCGACGGTCGCAAGCCAGCCGGCATTGCAATGGGTCAGCAAATTGACGGTCTCGCCCGGCTTCTTCTTTGCGACGATCGCCTCGATGAGTTTCAGGCCGTTGCCGGCGATGCCGCGGTTGATCTCGACGTCCTGCTCGACGATCTCGTCGGCGCGCGCATAGGCAGCTTCGGCGCGCTCCCGCGGATCGATCGGCGCGAGGCTCGCGCGCATCTCGTCCAGCGCCCATTTCAGATTGATCGCCGTCGGCCGCGCCACCACGAGCGTGTCGTAGGCACGCCTCAGGCCGGCGTCGGAGGCGTCCTCGCGCATCGCCAGCGCCATGCCGTAAGCCGCGGTCGCGCCGATCAGCGGCGCACCGCGCACCAGCATGTCGCGGATGGCGAGGGCCGCGTCCTCGCATGAGGTCAGCTTCGCAACGATGAACTCATGCGGCAGCCGGCGCTGGTCGATCGCGCCGACCGACCAGCCGTCGCGCTCACGCCAGATGCTGCGGAAATGTTTGCCGTCGACCTTCATGGCATTCTGCCTTTCGTATCACGTCCGCAGGATGCGCCCTGCCACCGCATCGAGCTTCTTCAAGAGCTCGGGATCGCGCGCCTCGGGCGCGGTGATCAGCGCGGTATCGAGCGCGCGGTCCGAGCCGATCGGGCACGGCTCATGCTCGCGCGGGAAGTCTTTCGCCAGCCGCGCCACCAGCGCTTTTGCCTTGTCGGCATTCGAGCTCAGAACGCGGATGATGTCCTGCACGGTGACGGCGTCGTGATCGGGATGCCAGCAATCGAAATCCGTCACCATCGCAACAGTGGCGTAGCAAAGCTCGGCCTCGCGCGCGAGTTTCGCCTCGGGCATGTTGGTCATGCCGATCACGGAATAGCCCAGCGTCTTGTAGGTCATGCTTTCCGCATAGGTCGAGAACTGCGGTCCCTCCATGCAGACATAGGTGCCGCCGCGCGCAAACGCGATGCCCTCGGCTTCGGCCGCCGTGGCAAGATGGATGCGCAGCCGCGGCGAGACTGGGTGCGCCATCGACACATGCGCGACGCATCCCCTCCCGAAGAACGAGCTCTCGCGTTTGTGGGTACGATCGACGAACTGGTCGACAAGAACGAAGGTTCCCGGCGGCAGTTCCTCCCTGAACGAGCCGCATGCCGACAGCGAGATCAGATCGGTGACCCCGGCACGCTTGAGGACGTCGATATTGGCGCGATAGTTGATGTCGGAGGGCGACAGCCGGTGGCCCTTGTCATGGCGCGGCAGGAACACGATCGGGAGGCCGGCAATGGAGCCGCGCCGCAGCGGCGCCGACGGCTCACCCCAGGGGCTCTTGATCACCTCTTCGCGAGCGTCCTCCAGCCCCGGCAAATCGTAGATGCCGGAGCCGCCGATGATGCCCAATACCGCCTGCGTCATGCCTGCTCCACCCCGTTCGCGCCTTCGCAATCCCGTGGGGAAGCTATGCCAGTTTTACGTCGGTTTTGGAACGGGTGATGGGGTCCGATGCCGAGACGAGCGGAAAGCGCTCGCCACACATCCGGTGTCGTCCCGGCCTAGTGCGCAATTGCGCACTAGGCCGGGACGACGCCGGAAATCTCGATTATGCCGCGACCGCCGACTGCAGCTGGGTCGCGACCATGCGCTCCAGGGTCTCGACGGACTGGAAGTTCTCCGGTGTGATCTCGGACTGGGGAATCGTGAAGTCGAACTCGGCTTCGACGCCGAGCATCAGATTGACCATGTCCATCGAGGTCAGGCCGACGTCAACGAGCTTGGCCTGCGGCGTGACCTCGGTGGAGAGCGAGTTCTGGGCGAGGATGCCCTTCACCAGCTTGATGATGCGATTGCGCAATTCGGTATCGAAAGCCTGCATCGGTAAATTCCCATCTGTCGACATAGGTCGGACCGGTTGCCCGCTACGATGGGCACGGCGGGCCGATCCCGCAATGGACGCCACCATTACTTCGCGTTTCTTAGTAAACGATGACTCAGATTGTCTGGATTTCCGGCTTCTTACAGATCCCTAACGCGATCGCGGGAATCCGGACGATGCAAACAACCCGAACTTAACTGTTCGTTCGGAATTGGGCTTTGTTTACCCTCTATTTCATCGACGAATTTGAATTAAATCCGTAGCCTCATCTCATAAGCAAAGATGGTCGAAGGATCGCTCAAGCGGCATCGCGAATGATGCCGGCGATCCTGAACGGCAAACCGGAGGCGGACGAGTATGAACGTGCGTGAAGCAGTCCTCACTGTCGACGAGGCGCAGACGAGCTTTCTCGAGCAGGGTCCCTCCCTCATTGAGCGCGCCGCCCGGACCGCCACCGTGGCGGCTGCCGACGCAGACGGGGTCGATCGCGATGCCCGCTTCCCCCACAAGGCCTTCGAGGTCGCGCGCGAGCAGAAGCTGCTCGGCGTCATGATCCCGGCCGAGTTCGGCGGCTTCGGTGCCTCGATCCACGACGTCACCGACGTCTGCTACGCGCTCGGACGCGCCTGCGCTTCCACGGCGATGATCTACGCCATGCACACGACAAAAGTCGCCTGCGTCGTCAGGCACGGCCACGGCATCCCCTGGATGGAAACCATGATGCGCCGGGTCGCGCGCGACCAATGGCTGCTCGCCTCCTCCACCACCGAAGGCCAGAACGGCGGCAACATCCGCGCCAGCGCCGCCGCCGTCGACGTCGCCGGCGATACCGTCTCGCTGCTGCGCGACGCCACCGTGATCTCCTACGGTGCCGAGGCCGACGGCCTCGTCACCATCGCCCGCCGCGCCACCAACGCGTCTGCGTCCGACCAGGTGCTGCTGGCGCTCGCCAGGGACGATTATTCGCTGAAGCGGACGCTGGGCTGGGAAACGCTCGGCATGCGCGGCACCTGCTCGACCGGTTTCGAGCTGAAGGTCGACTGCCCGACCGACCGCGTCTTCCCGGAATCCTACGACAAGATCCACGCCCAGACCATGACGCCGTTCGCGCATCTGTGCTGGTCCTCGGCCTGGGCTGGTATCGCTGCAGCCGCAGTCACCCGCGCGCAGGCTTTCGTCCGCAAGGCGGCCCGCACCTCAGGCGGTCAGATGCCCCCGGCAGCCGCGCATTTCACCGCCGCCAAGATGTCGCTGGCCAAGCTGCGGGCGCTGATATCGGCCAATATCGACGCCTTTGCTCGCGCCGAGCACGACGAACGCGCGCTCGGCTCGCTCGACTTCCAGTCTTCGATCACGCTTCTGAAGGTGCAGGCCTCGGAGCTCGCGGTCGAGACCGTGATGCATGCGATGCGCACCGCTGGCCTTTCCGGCTACCGCAACGACGGTGAGTTCACCATGGGCCGCCACCTGCGCGACGTGCTGTCGTCGCCGATCATGATCAACAACGACCGCATTCTGGCCAATGCCGCAACATCGACCCTGATGAGCGGCGTGCCGACAAGCCTTCGGGACTGACGAGCTTTCGAGACCGACGTGCCTTCGTTCAATAAGAATAATTTCAGATAGCAGGAAGCCGAACATGAACATTGTTGTTCTCCCCAACTCGCCTGAGACCGCGCCGCAGATCGTGGATCCGCTGGATCATCTCGCCGAGAAGCTGTTCCATCCCATGGGCTCGGACGGCGTCTATGCCCGCACCGCGCTTTACGAGGGCATCGTCGAAAAGCTCGCCGCGCTGATCACGAGCCATCGCGAGGCCGGCACTGAAGTGATGCGCTTCCCGCCGGTGATGAGCCGGTCTCAGCTGGAAAAATCCGGCTACCTCAAGAGCTTTCCGAACCTACTCGGTTGCGTCTGCGGCCTGCACGGCACCGAGCGCGAGATCAACGCCGCGGTCAGCCGCTTCGATGCCGGCGGCGACTGGACCAGCTCGCTCTCGCCGGCAGACCTCGTGCTGTCGCCGGCGGCCTGCTATCCCGTCTATCCGATCGCGGCGAGCCGCGGCCAGTTGCCGAAGGGCGGCCTGCGCTTCGACGTCGCCGCCGACTGCTTCCGCCGTGAACCGTCAAAACATCTCGACCGGCTGCAATCGTTCCGGATGCGGGAATATGTCTGCATCGGCAGCCCCGATGACGTCGCCGATTTCCGCGAGCGCTGGATGGTGCGGGCGCAGGCGATTGCTACCGATCTCGGTCTCACCTTCCGCGTCGATTACGCGAGCGATCCGTTCTTCGGCCGCGTCGGTCAGATGAAGGCGGTCAGCCAGAAGCAGCAGCAGCTCAAGTTCGAACTGCTGATCCCGCTGCGCTCGGAAGAGCAGCCGACCGCTTGCATGAGCTTCAATTATCACCGCGAGCATTTCGGCACGACCTGGGACATCAAGGACGCCAATGGCGAGCCGGCCCACACCGGCTGCGTCGCTTTCGGCATGGACCGCCTGGCCGTCGCCATGTTCCACACCCACGGCACCGACCCTTCCGCCTGGCCCGCCAAGGTGCGGGAGATCATGGGCCTGCAGCCGCAGATCGCGGCCGATGCCCACGGCGAAGGCTGGCGCTAACGGAACGAGGCCGGTCATTTCCACGGGAAAGACGAGCGTGATCCATACCAAGGTCCGATGCCGCGAGATCACCGAGTCCGACGTCGATGCGGTCGCCGACTTGCTGACGCGCGGCTTCGTCGGCCGCTCGCGCAGCTACTGGATCCAGGGCCTGCGCCGGCAAGCCTTCCGGCCGGTACCGGATGGCTACCCGCGCTTCGGCTACATGCTCGACAATGGCGGTACGCCGGTCGGCGTGCTGCTGCTGATCTACACGGCGCGGAGGGACGACGATGAGACCGCCATCCAGTGCAATTTGTCGAGCTGGTACGTCGATCCGGCCTACCGCAACTACGCCCCGCTCCTGACCAAGATCGCGCAGCGGCACAAGGACGTCACCTATCTCAACATCAGCCCGGCGCCGTGGACCTGGCCGATCATCGAGACGCAGGGCTTTCGCGCCTATTGCAGGGGTATATTCTTCTCTGTGCCTGCGCTGGCACGCGTCCCACGCTGGAGCACGATCGAAGTCATCTCGCAGCACGCCAAGACGATCGACGGGCTTTCCGATGCCGAGACCGAACTCTTGACGCGGCACGCGCGCTACAATTGCCTCAGCCTCGTCTGCCGCACGCCGAAGGGAGCGTTCCCCTTCATCCTGCAACCGGTGCGCATCCGCCGTGGCATCATTGCGCCGCCCGCGATGAAGCTGATCTACTGCCGCAACGCGGCCGAATACACCGAATGCGCGGGCCGCATCGGCCGGCTGCTGCTGCGGCTCGGCAAGATCGCGGTCGCCGTCGATTCCAACGGCCCGGTTCCCGGCCTCGTCGGCATCTACACCGAGCGTCGTGGCCGCAAATATTTCAAGGGCCCGCACCGGCCGCAGCTCGCCGATCTCACGGATACGGAACTCGTGCTGTACGGGCCGTAGGCCGCCTCGCACGCCCTCCACATTGGCAGCATCCCTGCATCGCCGGCCACCCTCCGTAAACTACGGCGCTTAAGGGAATTTTCCCGTCTCTTCGCTAGCCTCGGCGACCGAATTAGGTTGCGTTAAGTCTATTGCCCGCCGAGACCCCGCCAAGCCCATGACGTCGATCCGCGACAACGAGCTTGATGCACGCCGCGAGCAAGGCCCGAAGGCCCTGGTCGGGCTGAGCCAGCTTGCGCTCGACCACATGGAGCAAGGCGTCTGCGTCTACGATGCCGCCAACCGGATCGTGCTGGTCAATCAGCGCTATCTCAGCCTGTTCAACATGTCGGCCGAGAAGGTGCGGGTCGGCACGAGCTACCGTGACGTGCTCGCCCACAGCGTGGCCCTCGGCAACATCCCCGCGGGGGAAGTCGACGCACTCTATGCCGCGCGCATGGCGCGGATCGCAGCCGGCCAGCCGTTCCGGACTCAACAGACGCTCGCGAGCGGCCTCGTCATGGCGCTCGAGCTGAAGCCCCTCCCCGGCGGCGGCTGGATGACGATCTGCGACGACATCAGCCGCCTCGCCCGGGTCGAGGCGGAGCTGCGCGTGCAGACCGAGCGCAGCCAGCACGCGCTCGCCAACATGTCGCACGGGTTGATCATGTACGACGCCGACAGCCGCGTCGTCGTCTGCAACGATCGCTTCCTGAAGCTCTACAATCTCGACCCGGACATCGTGAAGCCGGGCGTCTCGCATGGTACGGTCATCGAGCATTGGATGTCGCGCGGCAACCTGCCGGGCATGCCGGGTGAGGAATTCCACGACACCAGGCTGGAGGACGTGCGCACCAGGAAGACGAAAACCTTGCTGGTGATGCGCTATGACGGACGGATGGTGCAGGTGGTTTCCCGTTTTCTGCCCGACGGCGGCTGGGTGACGGTGCACGAAGACGTCACCGAGCGGCTGCAATACGAGGAGATGCTGAGGCAGCAGAATTTCATGCTCGATGCGGCGCTGGAAAACATGGCGCACGGGCTCGCCTTCTACGACAGCGACATGCGCCTGCGCGTCTGCAACACCACCTACCGGAAGATCTATCGGCTCTCGCCGGAGGAAGCCAAGCCAGGCACGCATCTCGGCGAACTGATCGAACGCTCGATGGCAAACGGCGCGTTCTCGTCCGAGTATAGTCCGCAACAACTCCTGGAAGCCGCCAGCGCAAGAATTGCGGACCGCAACTCCTCGCCGATGCGCCGGCGGATGTCGAACGACACTACGATCTCGGTGCGCTATTGCGCCCTGGCCGAGGGTGGTTTTGTGGCCACCTACGAGGACATCACCGAACGCGAGCACGCAGTCGAAGAGCTGAGCGAGCAGTATCGGCGCTTCGACGCGGCCCTGAACAACATGAGCCAGGGCCTGTGCATGCTCGATTCGGACTTGCGTGTCATCGTCTGCAATCGGCGCTATATCGAGATGTACGGACTGTCACCCGAATTGGTGAAGCCGGGTGTGTCGATGCGTGAGATCATGGAGCACAGCTGCGAGCTCGGCATCCATCCAAACACCACCGCCGCGCGGCTCTATGCCGACTATGTCGAGAGGCTGCGCGTGGGCGAGCACACGCTGCACCGCTATTTGAGCGACGGCCGCATCATAAAGCTCAATCACAAGCGGATGGAGCACGGCGGCTGGGTCGTCACCTATGAGGACGTCACCGAACGCCAAGGCCCAGGCCCGCGTGGCGCACATGGCGCGGCACGATTCGCTCACCGACCTGCCCAATCGCACGCTATTCCGCGAAAAAATGGGCGAGGGGCTGAACCAGGTCGCGGTCGCCGGCGGCGCGATGGCCGTGCTGTGCTTCGACCTCGACAATTTCAAGACCGTCAACGACCGCCTCGGCCACGCGGCCGGCGACCGGCTGTTGCGCTGGGTCGCGGCGCGGCTGCAGGAGAATATCGGCGAGCACGACACCGTCGCGCGGCTCGGTGGCGACGAATTCGCGGTTCTCCAGCGCGGACCGCAGCCGCAATCGGCAGAAAGGCTCGCACGCCGCCTGGTCGGGATCATCGGTCACCCACCGCCGCTGGAGAACCAGTCGATCCATGTCGGCGTCTCCGTCGGCATCGCAATCGCGCCCGATCACGGGCTCGATGCCGACGAGTTGATGAAATGCGCCGACCTCGCGCTTTACCAGGCCAAGGCCAAAGGGCGCGGCGCCTATCGGATGTTCGAGCCCGAAATGGAGGAAGAGGCTCGCAGCCGGCACGCGCTGGAGCGCGATCTGCGCGGCGCGCTGGAGGCCCGTGAATTCCACCTGGCGTTCCAGCCGCAGGTGCGGCTCGATACCACCGAACTTACCGGCTTCGAGGCGCTGCTGCGCTGGAAACATCCCTCGCGTGGACTCGTCTCGCCGGCCGAATTCATTCCGATTGCGGAAGAGAACGGGCTGATCGTTCCGATCGGAGAATGGGTGCTGCGCACGGCCTGCGCGACCGCCGCGACCTGGCCCGATCTCACCGTCGCCGTGAACCTGTCGCCGGTGCAATTCCGCTCGCGCGGGCTGGTGACGATGGTGACGAGCGCGCTTGCGGAGGCCGGATTGCCGCCGCATCGGCTCGAACTCGAGCTCACCGAGACGGCACTGCTCGACGACAGCGAAGCGACGATCGAGATCCTGCACCAGCTCCGCGCGTTGGGGGTGCGCGTCAGCCTCGACGATTTCGGCGTCGGCTATTCTTCGCTGAGCTATTTGCGCAAGTTTCCGTTCGACCGCATCAAGATCGACCGCTCCTTCGTCGGCACGCTCGGCGAAAGCCCTGAGAGTATGGCGATCGTCCGCACCATCGCCAGCCTCGGCTCGGTGCTCAACGTCGAGACCACGGCAGAAGGCGTGGAGACGATTGAACAACTCGACTTCGTCCGCGAATGCGGCTGCACCGCCGTACAGGGATATTATTTCGGCAAGCCCTCCCCGGCCGCGGAGGTCGTGCGAGTTATCGAGGGCCTTAACGCAGTACTGCGGGTGGCGTAGGGATCCGGCTCAGATTGACCCCTAACCTGCTGCGGGCAACGCGCTGTCCGGCGGCGGCGCGCCCCAGGGGCGGTCGGCTGAGGCGAGCCCGATCAGGCGGCCCTGAATGTAGTCGCAGCCCCAGTCGCGCAGCATGTTCGCAGCTTCTTCGTCCTGCACCCATTCGGCCACCGTCTTGATGTCGAGGCGGCGGGCGAGGTCGATCAGGGTCTGCACGAAGGCCCGGTCGTCGGCGGAACGAGTGATGTTCTGCACGAACGCGCCGTCGATCTTGACGATGTCGACGCCGAGCTTGCGCAGATTGCGGAACGAGGTGTAGCCGGCACCGAAATCGTCGATGGCGATGCGGCTGCCGAAATTCTTCAGCCGCGTGACGAAGCCGCGCACGTCGTCGATGTCCTGGATCGCGACGGTTTCGGTGATCTCGACGATCAGCCGCTCGGCGACGCCGGGATGGGCCCGCATCAGCGATTCGATTCCGGCCCACCAATCCGGATCCATGGTGGTGTCCGGCGAGATGTTGAGGCTGAGGCAGATGTCGGGCGCGGCCGCGAGCTCGGCGACCACGAGCTCGAGCACGCGGTGATCGACCAGGCGGATCAGGCCGAGCCTTTCCGCGACCGGCACGATGTCGGGCGCGAGCAGCACCTGGCCGTCGCCCTGGTCCATCCGCACCAGGCATTCGTGAAAAGCGCACTCGCGCGAGAGAGCAGCAACCACCGGCTCATAGGCCAGCTTGATGCGGCGCTCGTTCAGCGCGGTGACGATCTCGTCGGTGACGCGGATGTTGACGCGGCGCTGGGCGTCGCGCGCGGCATCCGGGCGCCAGGCGGCGAACGAGCCGACGCGACGTTGTTTCGCGGTGTCCAGGGTCTCATGGGCGCGATTGACGGCTTCATCGGTGTTGCGGGCATAGCGCGGCACGCTGACCGCGCCGATCGAGGCGGTGACCGACACCGGGCCGGATTTGGTCGGCACCACCTCATCGCGGATGCCGACGAGGAAGCGCTCGGCGGCGACGTTCATGTCGTCGACGGTGCAGTTCTTCAGGATCAGCCCGAACTTGTTGCCGGAGAAGCGGCCGAGCACGTCGCCACCGCGCAAGCGCGCGCGAATGCGCGTGGCGACGTCGAGGATCACGGCGTCGGCAACGTCGAAGCCGAAGGCCTCGTTGACACGCGCGAGATGATCGATGCCGACCAGCATGAAGGCCGCGGTCGAGCGGAAACGGGTCGTCTCCTCGATGGCCTCGGCCAGCGCGGCTATCAGATGCGAGCGATTGAGCTCGCCGGTCAGCGGATCGAGCCGGGCCAGCTTCGTCAGTTCCTCGTCGCGGGCGTGGCGTTCATTGTTGATGCGGACGGAGCCGACCGCACGCACCGGGCGGCCGTCGGGGCCGGCGAACCAGCGGCCGTTCTCCTCGATCCAGACCATGGGATCGGCGGCGCTCGTGCGCACGCCGTACTCGACCCGGTAGGGCGTGCCGTCGGCGCCATGCACGGCTGAGGTCTGCGCCAGCGCGGCGGTTCGCTGTGATTGCGCGGGCTCGATCAGCCTGGCGAATTCGGCGCCGGTGGCCAGCCGTTCGGCGGGAATCCCGGGAAAGATGGCGCTGACCTGCTCACCCCAGACGATGACATCGCTGGCGATGTCCCAGGCGAACACGGCCTGGCCGAGGGCGGCCAGGATTTCGGAGGCTTGCGGCAATGCGGGGGTCAAAATCGCCTCGTTTCGGGACAGCGGGGAGTCCTGAGCCGGCACAGGATAAAGCCAGATTCGCCATTGACCCTAGGCAAAGTTGATAAACAATTTGGAAACCACGTTTCCTCGCGTGCAGGAACCAAACCGGCCCGCCCGGCATAGGCCTTGCGAGTACATGACACGCACCGGCGCCAGCGTCTCGAAACGCGACAATCCAAGCCGGGTCAACGGTGATTGCGATGTTGAGTACCGATCGATCGAACGCCTCGGACAACGGCACGGGCTCGGCCCTGGTGCCGCTGATGCCGATTCTGCAGTGGGTCCACAAGGCACCGCTGCCGCGCCCGGACCCCAGCTTCGTCGCCCAGCTCATTGCCAATGCCGAGCACCTTCCCCAGGCGAGCCGGCTGCGCCGCGCGTCTTCCGAGGATGCGCAGGTCGCCTATGGCAGCAAGCGCCCGCTTCCGAGCGTCACCGCACGCACGCGGCAGATGGCTTGATCAGCGCGGTGCGTCGGGAGACGGCTGGCCGTTGCCCGGCTGCAAATGCGGCGAGGGAATTTCCGGCGAGGGCGTACTCACAGGCTTCGGCGCCGGGTGATCCATCAGCACGGATTCGGCGACCGATTGTGCCGTAGGCGCCGGCGGCTCCGCCGGAGCTGGTTGCGGAGCGGACACTGGCTCGAACTTGGGCTCGAACGTCCCTTCATCCGCCGGCGTCTCGGCCTGGCGCTTGGCCTTGCGGCGCGCGGGCACCGTCGTTTCGGTGACATAAGCGACGCGGCGGCGGGTGCGCTGGGCAATGCCGCCGAGGAAATCGGCCATCGCGAGCAGCACCAGAAGGAAATAGGTGGAGTTGCCGAATTTCGGCCACATCACGAATTCGGCCGCTGCCGCGCCGAACACGATCAGAGACAGCAGATGATCCATCAGGAATTTCGCGCCGGGCCGCGCGCCTTTGACCACTTCGAGCAGCAGCAGCACGATACCTAGCGCGAGCATCACGTCGGCGAGCGTGACCGGCCAGGCCTCGCCTGTGATCATCGGTACCCTGAACAGCACGTCCGTAAAGGACACGCTCGGCATCAGGAAGGCGATGATGTTGTAGACCGCGAGCGGGATCAGGAGCAGCGGGAAACCGACCATCGGCGAAATGCCTTCTCGATCAAGATATCCAGACAGGACAATGCGGCGGCGAAGCATTGGCTCCGCCGCCGTCACTGTCATATCTCATGGGTTGGCCGAAATCAGGCAGGCCCGATCGTCCTGCCCACAGAAAGGTCCCGAACTCAGGACTCTTTCTTCTTCAGGACCTGACGGCCCTTGTACATGCCGGTCTTGAGGTCGAGATGGTGCGGACGACGGAGTTCGCCGGAATCCTTGTCTTCCACATAGGTCGGCTTCTTGATGGCGTCAGCCGAGCGGCGCATGCCGCGGCGCGACGGCGAGGTTTTTCTTCTCGGAACGGCCATTTCAGTATCCTCTAGGGATTGGTGTCATCAGGGCATCGTCCGCGGAGGGACGGCTCAGCACCCGCAAACCGAGGCGAGCTGAATGCCGGTCAAGGCCGGGCTTATAGAGGAAGGCCTGCCTTAAATCTAGGGCTCTGGGGCCGGAAAATGCGCCCGAAAAGGACCGAAATCAGCGATTCTCCCGCCAGCAGGTCGAAAGTGAACTCGCCTGTGCTCGCGCCACATAGGTCCCCGCCAGCCGCCGGACACCCGGTCCCGGCGTCCTGGCGCTGCGTTTGACCGGATTCGGCAGAATCGAGGCCAGAAGCGCCGCCTCGCGGGGGGAGAGGTTCGCCGCCGATTTGCCGAAAGCATAGGCGCTGGCGGCCTCGGCCCCAAACTGGCCCTGTGGTCCCAGTTCGGCGATGTTGAGGTAAATCTCCAGGATCCGTGCCTTGGGCAGGACGAGATCGATCCACAGCGCCAACGGGAATTCCAGCGCCTTGCGGACGAAGTCCCGCCCCTGCCAGAGGAACAGGTTTTTCGCCACCTGCTGGGTGATGGTGGAAGCGCCCCGGAACGGGGTGCCGTCCTCCTTCGCATCGTCGATCGCCTCACGCAGCGCACCCCAGTCGATGCCGTGATGCTTGCAGAAATGGGCGTCCTCGGCCGCCACAACCGAGCGTGGCAGCGAGGGCGAGATCGCCGCCAGATCGATCCATTCCCGCTGCATCGGCGCACCCCGAAGCGAGCGCCAGATCATCAGCGTCGAAACGGGATGGCCGGCACGGTAGAACGGCGCGACCACATAGGGCGCGAGAGCCGCGACCGCGAGCGCCAGGAGAAGGGTTTTGACGACGCGCAAATCAACCTTTCCGGCGCAGAACGAAACGCGGCCACGGGCCCGGCATTAAGTCTGTGATAATTCGGGCCTTTTCCAGCACTTTTTAGGCCTTCCAAACGATTGACTGAGGCGGGCGCATAAAGGATTGTCCCGCCGAATTTTAGTTCTGGAGCCCTTCTTGATGACCGGCACGTCCCCGTCCGATTTCGCCAAACGTCTGGACAAGACCGCTGATGACACCGAGGCCCTGCTCGGGCGCCTGCTGTCGGACGACATCCTGCCTGATGAGATCGCCCGGCCCAAGCGACTGATGGACGCAATGCGCTATTCGAGCCTCAACGGCGGCAAGCGCCTGCGGCCCTTCCTGGTGGTCGAGAGCGCGGCCGTGTTCGGCGTGCCGCGCGAAGCCGCGCTGCTCGCGGGTGCGGCGCTCGAATGCATCCACTGCTATTCGCTGATCCATGACGATCTGCCGGCGATGGACAATTCGGACCTGCGCCGCGGCCGCCCGACCCTGCACAAGAAGACCGACGACGCGACCGCGATCCTCGCCGGCGACGGCCTCCTGACACTCGCCTTCGACATCATCACCCGCGACGAGATCCATCGCGACGCCAATGTGAGGCTTTTGCTGACCCGCGCACTGGCGCGCTGCGCCGGCATTGGCGGCATGGTCGGCGGCCAGATTCTCGACCTCGCCGGCGAAGGCCGCTTTGGCGGCAACGAGCCGATCGACGTCGCCCGCATTCAGCAGATGAAGACCGGCGCGCTGCTGCGCTACGGCTGCATCGCCGGCGCTATCCTCGGCCAGGCCTCGCAAAAGGAATATCAGGCGCTGGACGATTACGGCCGCGCGCTCGGCGAAGCCTTCCAGATCGCCGACGACCTGCTCGACGTCGAAGGCGATGCCGCCGCGCTCGGCAAGCCTGCCGGCGCCGATGCAGCGCTCGGCAAGACCACCTTCGTCACCCAGCTCGGCATCGAAGGCGCCAAGCAGCGCGTGCGCGACCTGCTCGCGCGCGCCGACAGCGCGGTCTCGATTTTCGGCGATCGCGCCGCCGTGCTGCAAGCGGCTGCGCGGTTCGTGGCCGAACGGAAGAGCTGATAGCTCGATGGCGGGCGGCAGCAAGGAAGACCCCGCCCTCGCCCGCTTTCGCAAGATGTCGCGGCCGATGCGGCTGATTTATGCGCGTCCGCGGACGTTCATATCGCTTGCCGTTGGTATTCTCGTCTGTCTGCTCATCCCGGGTTCGCACCGGCTGGTCACGCGGTTTCTGTTCGGCTGGGATGCGTTGATCGCCGTTTATCTGGTGCTGGTCTTCACGATGATGCTGTGCAACGATCACCAGCACATCCGCCGCGCCGCAGCGATGCAGGACGACGGCCGCTTCGTGATCCTACTGGTGACGGCGATCGGCGCCTTCGCCAGCATCGCCGCGATCGTCTCCGAGCTTGGAACGCCGCATCGCGGCGTCCTGGAGCTGAGCATCGCAATCACCACCATCGTATTGTCATGGGCCGCCGTTCACACGATCTTCGCGCTGCATTACGCGCATGATTATTACCGGCACGCCACGCCGGGCGGCCTTCAGTTTCCCAGCGGCGACAAGGAAGACCACGCGGATTATTGGGACTTCGTCTATTTCTCGTTCGTGATCGGCATGACCGCGCAGGTCTCCGACGTCGGCATCTCAGACAAGACGATCCGCCGCACGGCCACGGCGCACGGGATCGTGTCGTTCATCTACAACACGGCCTTGCTGGCCCTGACGGTGAACATCGCGGCGAGCGCGATTTCAACGTGATTCCCGACATTGTGGCGGCTCCGCCATGACGATGTCGGAAACCAGTGCCCTTGTCAGTTGCAGACCTCGGCATTGGCATCGACGTGAGGGCCGCCGCCGCCGCGATACACAAGGTGACAGCCGCGCCTGACCGGCCGGCAGAGGAGATCATTGCAAAAGATCTGACCGCTGCCGCCCGCGGCACCGTAGCCGCCCGCCCCGCCAGCAGCAGCGCCACTGGCCTGACGACGCTGCCGTGCTGGGCGCTCATCGCTGTCGTCGCGCTTGGCGGTCGCAGGTTTGGCCGGCTTGGCCGCACGCTGCTTTTCGCACTCATTGTCAGTGTTGACCGCATATCCTTCGCGGCAGACGATCTTGCTGCACTTGTCTCCGTCGGCTTTGAAACCATGCTCGCAAACCAGCGGGCAGACGCGTGAAGGCTTCGCCTTGACGGTATCGAGCGCGTCAGTGCTCGCCACCTTCACGTCGAGCTTGGTGCCGGCATAGCGGTTGAACTGCGACAGCGAGCGCTGCGAGGACGTATTCCAGTTGCCATCGGCGGCGCCGGAGAAGCAGCCGACCCGGCCGAGTTCGGTCTGCACCGAGCGGCTGAGATCGGCCGGCGCCGTGGCCGGCGTCAGCGACGCGACGTTGGTGCCGGCTGGGGTTGCCGTGCTGGCTGGCGCTGCACCCGGCGCCGCGGCGGCGAGATTGACGCGCTGCTGCTCGGCGGCGGCCGCCTGCTGCTGCGCCTGCTCCTTGGCCTTTTGCGCGGCAAGCTGTACCTGCTCGGCAGCCTTCGCATCGGCAGCTGCCTTGGCCTGCGTATCCTTCTGCGCGCCAAGTGCAGCAAGACGATCGCGCTCGGCCTCGGCCTGTTTCGCCTTCTCGGTGGCCGCCGCATGAGCCTGCTCGGCGCCGATTTTTTCGAGCTGAAGCTTGGCGAGGCTCGCATAGAAGCCGTCGGAATGCTGGGCGAGGAACGCCTCCCATGCCGGCCTGTTGCCGACCTGGAGCGCGAGTTCGTAATCGCGGCGGATGTCGGCTTGCGGGTTCGGCGCGGGCGCAGCGGCAGCCGCAGCGGTCACCTTGACCGGCACCAGCGGCACGTCTTCGCCGCCGAGCGAGCCATAGACGAACGGCTCCTGCTTGTTACCTGTCGACTTGAGCACGTCGTCGCGCACGAAGCCGAAGGCGCGACGGACGTCGAGGCCCGGCGTCGTCAGATGCTTGGACAGCGCCACGGTAAAGGGGCTGTTCGCACCGTCGCCATCCTGCGCCGTGAAGCCGGCCTTGGCCGAATAGGCGATCAGCGTGTTGGGGCTGGTCGGCTCAACCTGGGCGAGACCACGGCCGATGCCGCGCGAGGCGACCGTGCGCTTCATGGTCTTGGCGAACGGATTGTCACGGCAGGCATCCAGGATCACCAGGCGAAGCTGCTTGGCCGGTTCGACCGCGACCAGGACGCGGTCGAGGGAGAGCGCCTCGTCAAAGACGTCGGTGTCACGCTCCAGCTTGGCGTCGACAGGGATCAGGTAGTTCGAGCCTTCGACCTCGATGCCGTGACCGGCATAATAGACCACGGCGATATCGGCATCGCGGGTCCCGTCGGCGAATTCGCGCAGCACGCGCCGGGTTTCCTGCGCCGTCAGGTCGTGCCGGGAATCGACGATATCGAACCCGGCCTCCTTCAGCGTCCTGGCCATCACCGAACCGTCATTGACCGGGTTCGTCAGCGACGGCGCATGCTGATAGGCGGAATTGGCGATCACCAACGCGGCGCGCTTTCCGGCGAAAGCGGGCCCGGTGCCGAATAGGAGCGCGACGGCGAGGAGAAGGGGGCAAAGTCTGAGCAATTTGCGCATGACACGACTTCCGGGTTCAGGGCCATTCGAGCCCCTTTGGGACGGCTTTAGCAGGGTCCGTCGCGGACGCTTGTGACGGAGGTCACGAAGGTGGCGCTGGCGGCAGGCCGAAAGGCCCCTTTTGTTTGTCGCGCCAGTGCGGTCGCGGTTCGCCGACAAACAGGCGCGCAGCAGGTTCCCTCAGGCATCCCCGATGTGGCCCCGATATTGAGGCAGATTGTCCGTAATCTCGTGCCAGGGCGCCTTCGAGCCCACGAAAATGTGGGCGTTCGGTCGGATCGAGGGGGCATCGACCAGGGTTCCCATGGCGACATGGACCCATTTTCCCTCGCGCACCCGGGAATAAAGCAGCGAGCCGCAGCGGGCGCAGTGGGCGTCATGGGTGGTGTCGTCACCGTAGATGGTGCGCTGGTTCTCGCCGCTGACGATGCGGAACTTGCTCTGCTCGATGCCGGCGAACGGCTTGAAGGCGGCGCCGGTGGTGCGGCGGCAATTCGAGCAGTGGCAGTTCATCGCATAGGAGAACGCGTCCGCCACTTCGTAGCGCACGGCGCGGCAGTAGCATTCGCCAATCAGGAAGGAAGCGTTCGAATTCTCTGATCCGGTCATCACCGCGTCCTAGCAAATGGTACGGACACCATAGCGCATTTTGATGTGTACGACTAAGTTCGCCCTGAGCCATCATTCAAAGGGATGACCATGAGCCAGAGCCGTTCGAGCGTCGAAGCCGTCGTGCAATCTTACTTCGACGGACTTTACGAGGGCGATGCCGAAAAGCTCGGCGCCATTTTCCATCCCTCCGCCGATTTGCGCTGGGTCGAGAAGGGCGAGCTGCAGGTGCTGACCGTGCCGGACTGGCTCGACCGCGTGCGCAAGCGCCCCTCCGGCAAGGCCGAAGGCAAGCCGCGCGAGGATTTCATCGTCACGATTGACCGTTCGGACGACAAGACCGCCTTCATCAAGATCCGGTGCCAACTGCCGCCGCGTTTTTTCACGGACTATCTGGTGGCGATGAAGCTCGCCGACGGCTGGCAGATCGTATCGAAGTCTTATCGGTATGACCTGCGGGAGTGAGGGGGGCCTAATCTTCCGCTGCCCGAAATCGGGCACACTTGTCCCACATCCTCCGTCATTGCGAGCGAAGCGAAGCAATCCAGAGTCTTTCCGCGGAGGCAGACTGGATTTCTTCGCTGCGCTCGCAATGACGATGCGGATGGAGTGCATGCCGCATCTCCACCCCGCCCCCGTCTCGCCCAAGAGTCCCCCATGCTTCTCGACCGCCGTTCGCTGCTCGCCTCGCTGTGCTGGATTGCCGCTTCCCCTGCGCTCGCCGCGGACGCGCAGCCTGAGCTTGAAACCTATGAGCGCGAGAGTGGCGGCCGGATTGGGGTCTATGCCGAGAACCTCGCGACCGGCGCAAAGCTCGCCTGGCGCGCTGACGAACGGTTCGTCATGTGCTCGACATTCAAGGCTTCGCTCGCGGCTTGCGTGCTGGCGCGGGTCGATCGTGGCGAGGATGAGCTTGCGGCCATGATCCCGTACGGCAAGGCCGACCTGCTGGAGTACGCACCGGTCGCCAGGCAAAACATTGCCGCCGGCGCAATGTCGGTCACCGAGATGTGCAAGGCGATCGTCGAGCTCAGCGACAACACCTGCGCCAATTTGTTGTTGGCACGGATCGGCGGTCCCGCCGCACTCACCGCGTTCTGGCGGTCGCTCGGCGACGCCACCTCGCGGCTTGATCACAACGAGCCCGAGCTGAACCGCTCACCGCCCGGCGATCCCCGCGACACCACGACGCCGGCGGCGATGGCAGGCAATCTGCGCCGGCTGCTCGCGGGCGAGGCGCTGTCGGCCACCTCGCACGCGCAGCTCACAGAGTGGCTGGTGGGCTGCAAGACCGGTGCGAACCGGCTGCGTGGCGGGCTCCCCGCAAGCTGGAAAATCGGCGACAAGACCGGCAACAACGGCAAGGACGCCTCGGGCGATATCGCGGTGGCCTGGCCCAAGCCCGATACGAAGCCCGATGCACCGATCCTGATCGCGGCCTATACGCAGGGCGGCACGCCGAGTGCGGCGCAGATCGAAACCGTGTTCGCACGCATCGGCCGCATGGTGGCCGAGCGGCTGGCGTAAGCCGCACACATTGACCTTACGACCGCTTCCGGGTGAAGACAGATCATCATGGAAGCAAAATTTCAGACCTTTCTCATCCTGCTCGCCGTGCTGGCAGGCACCGCGCTCGTCGCCCGCCGCTTCAACATCGCGCCTGCCATTCTGCTGATGCTCTCCGGCGTCGGCCTCGCCTTCGTGCCGGGCATGCCGCCGGTCGAGCTGCCGCCGGAACTGGTGCTGCTGATGGTGCTGCCGCCGCTGATCTACTCGGCGAGCGTCGCGATGAGCTGGCGCGAATTCAAAAAGAATCTTCGCCCGATCGTGCTGCTCGCGGTCGGCGCGGTGATCTTCACCACAGCACTCGTCGCAACCGCCACGCATTATTTCATCGGCCTGCCCTGGACCATCGGCTTCCTGCTCGGCGCCATCGTGGCGCCGCCCGATGTGGTGGCGCCGCTCGCGATCGCGCGCCGGCTGCATTTGCCGCGCAGGCTCATGGTCATCCTCGAAGGCGAAGGGCTCGCGAATGACGCCACCGCTCTGATCCTCTACCGCTTCGCGCTTGCCGCAATCATGGTCGGGCATTTCTCGCTGCCTCTGGCGGGCGGCGAATTCTTGCTCATCATCGCCGGCGAGATCGCCTTCGGCATCGGTGTCGGCTGGCTCTCCCTGCGGTTCCGCAAATGGTCGGGGGACCCGCAGGTCGAGCTGACACTGTCGCTGATCACGCCCTACGTCTCCTACTGGCTGCCCGAGCATCTCGGCGGCTCCGGCGTGATCGCCACCGTCGCCTGTGGCCTCTATGTGAGCTGGAACGGCCCGCTGCTGATCTCGGCATCGACGCGGCTGCAGGGAATCTTCTTCTGGGACCTCGTGATCTATCTGATCGAGGGCTTGCTGTTCCTGCTCACGGGGTTCCAGATGCGCGCGCTCTACGAGAAGTCGAAGGCGTTCCCGCTCGACGACATCATGATCGCGACCGCCGTGGTGCTGGCGGTCGTCGTGATCGCACGCTTCGCCTGGCTCTATCCTGCGACCTATCTGCCACGAATGCTCAGCAAGTCGCTGCGTGCGCGCGATCCGTCCCCACCGTGGCAATGGCCGTTCGTGCTTGCGTTCACCGGCGTGCGCGGCGCGGTGTCGCTGGCGGCGGCACTGGCGCTGCCTTTCACGCTGCCGGGCGGCGAGGCCTTTCCGTTTCGCGACCTGATCCTGTTCGTCGCGTTCGGCGTCATCTTCATCACACTGATCGGCGTCGGTCTCACGCTGCCCCCGGTCGTGCGTTGGCTCGGTGTCGCGGAAGCCGGTCGCAACGAGCATGCCGCCGAGCACGAGGCCGAGATCGCGGCACGGCGCCAGGCGCTCGATGCCGCCCTGAAGTCGCTCGATGCGCTGACCGAGGAGAAGGACGTGTCCGACGAGGTGATGCGGCTCCTGCGCGCCCGCCACGAGATCCGGGTCAACCAGCTGCCCGATTCGCTCGATCCCACCCACCACGACGTCTCCGCCGCCGGCACCGCCTTGACCCGCGATCTGATCGCCGCCGAGCGTAAATTCATCCACGAGCTGCTGCGCGACGGCCAGATCACCGACGAGACGCGCCGGAGAATCGAGCGGGATCTGGATTTGGAGGAGGCGAGCTTGGCGAACCGGGAGTACCGGGGAGCGCCGCTGTAGATTCCCGTCATTGCCAGCGGCGCCACCTACCGCCTCGCGCAAAACTCCCTCATCGCCACCGCCACGGCGCCCGCAATGATCTCCTGCCGCTCCGGCGAGTTCATCGTCATCTCCTCATCGCGGTTGATGATCGAGCCCGCCTCGAGCAACACGGCCGCGCTCCGCGTCTGCGACAGCACGACGAGGCCGTCATAGCGGTAGACGCCGACATCCTTGTCGAGCAATTGGCGCCGATAGCGGCCCATCACCGGCAGGGCATATTGGCCGGCATAATGCAGGTCCTGATCCTTCAGCTGTCGGCCGATCATCCGGGCCAGCATCAGGCTTGCGGCGAAGTGCGGATTTCGCTGCGACACGAACAGGGAGTGGCCCGAAAATCGGTCGCTGAAATAACTGTTCGCCCCGTCGAACTCCCACCTCTCGATCAGTTTGTCCGGCACCGAATCGTGATGGATCGACAGGAAGAGATCGGCCCGGGCATCGTTCGCAGTGCTGACGCGTTTGAGCAGGCTCGGCCGCGCCTTGCCGTCCGTGACGAGCAGCCGGGTCGCGGCAAAGCCTTCGGCCTTGAGCTTCGCCGTGATCAGACTCGCAAGCCGGAAGTTGAAGCCGAACTCGGTGTCGTTGCGCGCGCTCAACGCGCCGTAGGAGTCCGGGGTGTGCCCGACATCCACGACGATCCGGAATTTCGACATCTCACATTTGACCGGCGCATGCGGCGGCTTGGTTTTCGCGATTTGCCGCGCGATAGCAGCATGGCCCTCACCTGCAGGCGCGAGCGACCATAGCAAGATCGACGCGACCAGCGTCGAGACGAGACTTGCGATGATGCTGCGCGGCTGCCCCAAGTGCTACTCCGCTGCCGCTGTTCGCGGCCGGCCGACAAATCCCGTGACGTCGCCGAAACGCTCCAGCATCACCGCGGAAAGGTCCTTGGCCTTGCTGGTGACGCAGGCGCCCGAGCGCACAGCGTAGCGATCCTGATGCGCCGCCTGCGGCGGCGGCTCGCCCTGCTGAAGCGCCCGCGCCAGCTCCATCACGACTTTCCGGAAATGCATGATACCAAGATCGGTCGGACCAAGATGCTCGCGGGTGCGGTCGGCGATCGGGCCCTGGCTGTCCTGCACGGCCGCATCCTGTTCGGAGACGCCCTTGATGCCGGTGTAGCTCCTGGTCTTCTGCAGCTTGCGGTCGATCAGATAGTCGTTGCCCTTGTGGCGCAGCGGCACGTAATTGTCGCCGACCTCCGCGATCACGCCGTTGCCCCGGTCGAAGGCGTCACGCTCGGCTTGCGTCAGCGGCCGCTCCGGATTCCAGGCATAGGTGTAGATCCAGCAATTGGTGTCGGTGACCGGCACGAAAGTCTGTCCAAAGATGTTCTCGCCCGGCATCGCACTCGGGGCATAGGCGTGGAACGGCATGAGGAATTGGGCAATGCGCCAGTAGATGTTGTCGCCGCCGGTGAGCCGCCCACCGGCGATGGTGAGGCCCGCCGCGTGCGGGGCGATCTTGATCACGGGGCGCGGATCCTCCGCGATCCAGCGCATGTGATCGCTCGACATCCGCGCGATCGGATTCACGAAATGCTTCTTGATGTCCAAAATTTCGTTCTCCTCCTTGTCGAAGGAGAGATGGGCGAAGGTGAAATGCGCGGTGTCGATCGAGCCTTCCAGCGCCTGCACCCAGTTGCAGTCCTGCCATTTCTTGCCGACGTAGCGATGCGAAGCCGGCAGCAGCGCCATTTCGAGATCGGGCAGCTCGGGCATCGCATCCGCGGGACCCATATAGGCCCAGATCATCTCGCCCCATTCGCGCGCCGGATAGGATTTGATACGAACGAGATCCTTGGCGTTGAGGTCGGGATAGGAGGTCGGCATGTCGACGCAGCGGCCGTCGGTGTCGAATTTCCAGCCGTGGTATACGCAGCGGATGCCGCATTCCTCATTGCGCCCAAGCCAGAGATTGGCGCCGCGATGCGGGCAGTATTGATCGATTAATCCGACAACGCCGCGGGTATCGCGGAAGGCGAGCAGTTCCTCGCCGAGAACGATGATCTTCTTCGGCTCGCCGTCGAGCTCGGGGAGTTCTTCCGACAGAAGCACGGGAATCCAGAACCGGCGCAACAATTCGCCCATACCCGTTCCGGGGCCCGACTCGGTCAGGAATTTGTTGTCCTCGGCGCGGAGCATGGAAAATCCTCCCGACGGTCTTTGTTTTCGGCAAGATTGGCGCGGACGCGGGAAGACGTCAACGCGGAAGCGGTGCGCAGGCGGGTTAAACCGGCCGTTCGCCCTTCACCGTCACCCGCGTGCCTGAGCGCGTATGGGGCCAGTAGTCCCACATCGCACGGTGCTGGGTGCAGCGGTTGTCCCAGAAGGCAATGGCGTTCTCGGTCCAGCGGAAGCGGCACTGGAACAGCGGGTTCTCGGCGTGTTGATAGAGATAGGCCAGCATCGCGTCGCTCTCGTCGCGTGGGATTCCGTTGATGTGACGGGTAAATCCGCGGTTGACGTAAAGCGCCTTCCTGCCCGTGACCGGATGCGTGCGCACCACGGGATGCTCGGCACTCGGATAGGACGGACGGTCGGCGACACCGTAATTTGCGTAGAGCCCGCGATAGATGTGCTCGCCGTCGTGCAGCGCGGTCAGCCCGTCGAGATAGGCCCTCATCCGGTCCGACAGCGCCTCGTAGGCCGCGTACATGTTGGCGAACAGCGTATCGCCGCCGCGCGGCGGGCACTGCTTGATGTAGAGGATCGAGCCCATCGGCGGCTCGAGATCGCAGGACACGTCGGAATGCCAGCCCTCGCCGTTGGCGCGCGGCGAGTTCGCATCCGCATAGATCTTCATCAGTGCCGGGTCTTCATCCTCATGCGGCGCGGCTGGATGAAAATGCAGCTCGCCGAACTTGCGGCCGAAGGCGAGATGCTGTTGTGGCGTAATGTGCTGGTCGCGGAAGAAGATGACGAGGTTTTCGGCGAGCGCGCGATGGACCTCGTCCATCTGCCGGTTGGACCGGGCATCGTCCGAAACCAGCTTGCCGATATCGACGCCGGAGATTTCCGCGCCGATGATCGGGGTGAGCTTTTCGACCCGAAGCGTCTCGTAGGGCGCGCCGTCGTCCGTCGCGTGGCGATAACGCGGGCCCTGCTTGCCGGCGAGTGAGCTCATGGGGTGTCTCCCGATCGTTCTTGATTGGGAGCATGGTAGCCCGGATGGAGCGAAGCGCAATCCGGGTTGAGTTCGTCAGCTTGCGAGAACCCGGATTTCGCTTCGCTCCATCCGGGCTACACGCCGCAAAAGCGGAGCAATACTACTCCGCCGCGGTCACCGGCACCTTGGCGCCCTGGCCGTAGCGCTGCTCGATGTAGTCGATCACGAGCGCCTTGAAGTCGGCGGAGATGGTCGGGCCGCGCAAGGTGCGGAACTTCTTGCCGTCGACGAACACCGGAGCAGCCGGCGCCTCGCCCGTGCCCGGCAGCGAGATGCCGATATTGGCGTGCTTGGATTCGCCGGGGCCGTTGACGATGCACCCCATCACCGCGACGTTGAGCTCTTCCACGCCGGGATATTTCGTCTTCCAGGTCGGCATCTCGTCGCGGATGAAACCCTGGATCGAACTGGCCAGTTCCTGGAAGGTGGTCGAGGTAGTGCGGCCGCAGCCGGGGCATGCCGCAACCAGCGGCACGAAGGTGCGGAAGCCCATGGTCTGCAAGAGCTCCTGGCCGACCTGCACCTCACGCGTGCGGTCGCCGCCGGGCTCCGGCGTCAGCGAGATGCGGATGGTGTCGCCGATGCCCTGCTGCAACAGGATGCCAAGCGCCGCCGAGGACGCCACGATGCCCTTGGTGCCCATGCCGGCCTCGGTCAGGCCGAGATGGATCGCGTAGTCGGAACGGCTGGCGAGATCCTGATAGACCGCGATCAGATCCTGCACGGCCGAGACCTTGGCCGAGAGGATGATGCGATTCTTGGGCATGCCGAGCTCTTCGGCGCGCGCGGCCGAGAGCAGCGCGGACTGCACCATGGCCTCGCGCGTCACCGCGCGCACGTCGCGCGGATCGGCGGACGCGGCGTTCTCGTCCATCAGCTTGGTCAAGAGCTCCTGGTCGAGCGAGCCCCAATTGGCGCCGATGCGCACCGGCTTGTTGTTCTTGTTGGCGATCTCGATGATGTCGGCGAACTGGGTGTCGCGCTTGTCCTTGAAGCCGACATTGCCGGGATTGATGCGATATTTGGCGAGCGCCTCGGCGCAGGCCGGATAGGCCGCGAGCAGCTTGTGGCCGATATAGTGAAAGTCGCCGATCAGCGGCGTGGTGATGCCGCGTTTAAGCAGCCCGTCGCGGATGTGCGGGACGGCGGCGGCGGCCTCCTCACGGTCCACGGTGATGCGGACCATTTCGGAGCCGGCGCGGGCGAGCGCTGCGACCTGGGCAATGGTGCCGTCGATATCGGCGGTGTCGGTGTTGGTCATCGACTGCACGACGATCGGCGCGCCGCCGCCAACGGCGACGTCGCCGACCTTGACCTGGGTGGTCCTGTGCCGGGGCGCGGGGCCCGCAACGTCGGAATCGATGGTGTTTTCGAGCTTGTTCATGGCGTCCAAATATCAGGTTTTGGTGACGTTCAGCAATGCATCGCGCGGTGCCGCAGCGGATTGGCTGGGACGGTTAACCAGAAAAAGCCCAGCAATGACAAGGACGGCGGCAGCCCCGAATGTCAGGTTCAGCGTGTCGTGCATGATGAAATAGCTACCCACCACGCCAAACAAAGGGGTGATGAAGGTAAAAGCCGACAATTTGCTGGCCGAATAGGTCTTCACCAGCGCGAACCAAAGCGTGAACGTGGTTCCCACGACCCAGATCGCCTGGAAGGCCATCAGGCCCAGCGACAGCGGCGACGGGGTGTGGGGGATGGTCTCCCCGAACAGCCAGGCGGCCAGCCCCAAGATCGGGATCGAGGTCGCGACCTGATAGCCCAACGCCTTCTCGGGCGCGGCGAAGCGCAGCCGCGTTCCCTTGGCAACCAGCGTGGTCGCCGCCCACAGCGCGGCGCCGCCGACGATCATGAGGTCGCCGAGCAGGACATGCGAATCGACATTGGGCTGCGGCACGCCGATCGCGAGTGCGACACCGGCAAAGCTGATGGCGAGCCCCAGCCATTGCGTCCCGCCAAGCCGCTCGCCAAGCACCTGGTAGGAGCCGAGCGCGACGAAGAACGGCGCGGTGTAGAGGAACACGACCGCCCGCGATGCCGGCGTGAAGCGCAGGCCCTGGAAGATCAGAACGAACTCGATGCCGAACATCAGTCCCGCGATCACGCCGGGCTTCCAGGTGCCGTCGCGCTCAAAGAATTTAACGCCGCGCAAGCTGCCGATGATGAACAGCACCGGCAGCGCGCCCATCGAGCGGAACGTGGCCTGAAGCATCGGCGGAATGTCCGGCAGCACCAGCTTCACCGCGATCTGGTTGAATCCCCAGGTCAGGCACAGCATGAGCATCAGGGCGATAGCGCCGGCGCTGAGGGGACGACCGGCGGACGGTATGGCTTGAGGTGAGGACATTTCTTCCCGAAAAACCGGCTTTGCGCCGTTGTTGCTCTATGCAGCTTTCTGACAATGCGCACAAACGCCCGTGATTTCCACCACGGACAATTTGGGAGCGAAGCCTGAGCTGCGCGCGGCGGCGTTGAGGTCCCTGGCGAAGGATGCCGACGGAATCTCGCCGACCAGGCCGCAGCGCTCGCAGATCAGGAACGTCACCGCCGAGGTCGCGTCGTGGTCGTGAGCGGCGCAGGCGAGATAGGCGTTGCGGCTTTCGATGCGGTGCACGAGGCCGTTGGCCATCAGGAAATCGAGAGCACGATAGACCGTGATCGGCGCCGGCCGCGGCATCGATTTCGCCAGTTCGTCGATCACCTCATAGGCGCCGAGCGGCCGGTGGCTCGAGAGCAGCGCCCCCAGCACATGGCGGCGTATCGGCGTGAATTTCTGCGCGCGCTCTCCGCAAACGGCCTCGGCATGCGCCAGCGCATCCGCGGTGCAGCGGCCGTGATCGTGGTCGGGCGCGGGAAATGCCGGTTTCGCGAGGGTCATGCGACGGCCTTCTAGCATTTCGAAGGGGGAACCCAAAGCAGGACCGGCGATGTGGCCATCAGCCATGCTCGCCCTGCGGGACAGTGTCCCGCAAACCCACCATGAAATAATCATAAGCTTGCTTATAATATCCTAAGCTTATTGGAGACAAAGCTCATGAGCCCAGGGCCCGTGGACCAGAATTTCCTGTTTACACTCGCCGAGGTCTATCGCCTGCTCCGGGTTTATGCCGACAAGGAAGCCTCGCGCTTCGGCATCACTCGCGCGCAATGGGCGGTGCTGGCCAAGGTCGAGCGCAGCGAAGGCATGAAGCAGTCGGAGCTCGCCGAGCTTCTCGAGGTGCAGCCGATCACGCTGACGCGCCTGATCGACAAACTCTGCGGAAGCGACTGGATCGAGCGACGCAACGATCCTTCGGATCGCCGCGTCAAGCGGTTGTACCTGAAGAAGGCCGGGCGGCAGTTGCTGGGGCGGATGAGCGGGCTGAAGTCCGAGCTCACGGCCAACGCGCTCGACGGCATCACGCCGGCGGACGCTCATCGCCTCCTCACCCAACTCGAAACAATCAAGGAAAACGTGCGGTCCGCGATCCAGACCAGCGGAGCGGAACAAGCGCGTAAGGAGCAACGCTATGGCTGATCAGGTTCTCAAGTTCCAGCCCGAGCAGAAAATCGACGGCGGCAAGCCCACCAAGAAAGCCGGCACCAATCCGCGCCGCCGCTTGGTGGCGGGCCTGCGCCGCTATCGCCGCGTGCTGCTCCTGGTCGTGCTTCCGGTCGCCGTCGCCGTTGCCGGCTTCACCTTCTATCTCAATGGCGGCCGCTATGTCGGCACCGACGACGCCTATGTCGGCGCGCAGAAAGTGCTGGTGACGCCCGATATCTCCGGCAAAATCCAAAAGGTCGTCGTCAAGGAGGGCCAGATCGTCAAGCACGGCGACGAGCTGTTCGAGATCGACCCCGCTCCGTTCCGTCATGCATTGGAAGAAGCCAAAGCGCAACTCGCCCAAGCCCGCGTCACCTATGACAATCTCGTTGCCAACATCAAGATCTACGGTGACATGCTCAATCTCGCCCAGCAGGGCATGGACCTGAAGCAGCGCGACGTCGAGCGCAAGCAGGCGCTGGTGAAGAACAATTACGGCTCGCAGCTCGATCTCGACAACGCGTCGAACGCACTGGTGACCGCCGGCGCGCAGGCGCAATACATCAAGCAGCAACTCTCCAACGCCAAGACCCAATTGCTCGGCAATCCCGAGTTGCCGCTGGAGCAATTCCCCGCCTACGCGCAAGCCAAAGCCAAGCTGGACGATGCCCAGCGCAACCTCGACCACACCGTGCTGCGCGCGCCCATGGATGGCGTGGCAACCCAGGTCGAGCAGATCCAGCTCGGCCGTTACGTCGCCGCCGGCACGCCGGTGTTCTCCATCATCGATGTCGCTCATCCCTGGGTCGACGCCAATCCGAAGGAGAGCGACCTCACCTACGTCACCGAGGGACAGCCGGTCACGCTCGAGGTCGACGCGTTCCCGAACCATACCTTCAAGGGCAAGATCGGCTCGCTCTCGCCCGGCACCGGCGCGCAATTCGCGATCCTGCCGCCGCAGAACGCCAGCGGCAATTTCGTCAAGGTGGTGCAGCGCGTGCCGATCCGCATCTATTTCGACGAGACCGACAAATCCGTGCGCAAGCTGAAGGCCGGCATGAGCGTCTACGCCACCATCGACACCGGCCATCAACGCTCGCTCGCCGGCCTGCTCGGCCTGTCGGCGACCGCGAGCCAAGACAAAGACCAAGACAAGGACTGATCCGGTGTCCGGCCCGAATGCCCATTTGATGGTTCCCGGCCTGCGCCGAAACATGGTGACGATCTGCGCCATGACGGCAACCATCATGCAGGCGCTGGACACCACCATCGCCAACGTCGCCCTGCCCTACATGCAGGGCACGCTGTCGGCTTCGCAGGACCAGATCAACTGGGTGCTGACCTCCTACATCGTCGCCGCCGCGATCATGACGGCACCGGTGGGCTGGATCGCCAACCGCTTCGGCCGCAAGCGCATCTTCATCATCTGCTCGGCCGGCTTCACCATGGCATCGGTGCTGTGCGGGCTTGCGCAGGACATCAACCAGATGGTGCTGTTCCGCCTGCTGCAGGGCGTGTTCGGCGCCGCCCTGGTGCCGTTGTCGCAATCGGTGATGCTCGACTATTACACGCTCCAGGAACGCGCCAAGGCGATGTCGATCTGGGGCATGGGCGTGATGATGGGGCCGATCATGGGCCCATCGCTCGGCGCCTGGCTGACCGAGACTTATTCCTGGCACTGGGTGTTCTTCGTCAATTTGCCGTTCGGCGCCATCACCGTGATCGGGCTGATCGTCTTCATGGACGAGACCAGGAAGGATCTCAGCCTGAAATTCGACTGGTTCGGTTTCGCCGCGCTGGCGGTCGCGATCGGCTCGCTTCAGCTCGCGCTCGACCGCGGCGAGCAACTAGGCTGGCTCGAATCGGGCGAGATCCTTGCGGAGTTCATCGTCTCGGCCGTCGCCTTCTACTTCTTCATCGCACATTCCTTCACGACCTCGACACCGTTCATCCGCTTCGCGCTGTTCAAGGACCGCAATTTCGTCACCGGCTGCATGTTCATGGTCGTGATGGGCCTCGTGCTGTTCTCGACCATGGCGCTGGCCTCGCCCTACATGCAGAACGTGATCGGCTATCCCATCATCACCGCGGGCCTGCTGCTGGCGAGCCGCGGCTTCGGCACTTTCTTCGCCATGATGCTGGTCGGCCGCATGATGCGTTATGTCGAGGCCCGCACGCTGATCATCACGGGCCTGACGCTGACCGCGGGCTCGCTGTTCCAGATGACCGGCTGGACCGATCTGACCCAGGTGCCGGAGATCGTGACCGTCAGCGTCATCCAGGGCTTCGGCTTCGGCCTGGTCTTCGTGCCGCTATCGACGGTGGCGTTCCTGACCTTGTCGAACGAGCTGCGCACCGACGGCACCGCGATGCTGACCCTGATGCGCAACGTCGCGAGCTCGGTGGGCATTTCCGTCGTCATCGCCCAGCTGACGCAGGGCACGCGGCGGACCTACGCGATCCTGTCCGAGCACATCAATCCGTTCAACCATGCACTCCAGATGCCCAGCGTCAGCGGCATGATCAATCTCTCCACCGACGCCGGCCGCGCCATGGCCGATCGCATGGTCAGCGTGCAGGCGCAGATCATCGCCTTCGCGCACGACTACCAGCTGGTGATGTTCTTCATCCTCTGCACCATCCCGCTCGCCCTGCTGATCGGCTCGACCAAGGCCACCCTGCGCAAGCAGGCGGCCGGGCCGGAACATGCGGTGATGGAGTAGCGTGGGTCACAACTTCCGCCGTCGTCCTGGACAAGCGCAGCGCAGATCCAGGACCCATTGGCCCGGCGAGGAGTTTGGTGGTAACTCGTAGTTTCGAGCATCGCACCACAACCTTTCCCTGGGGTAATGGGTCCTGGCTTTCGCCAGGACGACGGCGAGCATGCGGCACCAACTACCCCAACAACTCCTCGCAGCCCAAATCCTCGACCGCCATCATCACGCGCTCCAGATTATTCCACCAGATCACCGGCGGGATGTTGATGCTCCATTGCCGGACCGGCTTGGTGATGTGCCAGAGCACTGACCAGCGATAGTCCTGATCGAGCGCGCCACGCGTATAGCCGCTGACGCCGTGCGCGATCAGCGTGTCGTGGTAATGGTTGAGCAGAAGGCGTTCGAACGCCTGCCGGCGCTCCGGATACCAGTGCAGCGCCACCATGTAGGCGAGGTCGTGGGTCGGCACGTTGATATCCCACAGGTCGAAGTCGAAGATGCGGACAGTGTCGGACACGCCGGCACGCGGCAGCAGAAAATTCCAGATATGGGCATCGCCATGGGTGACAGTGAGGTGCCGGTGCGAATGGTAGCGCAGTGACATCCTGTCGGACTGATCGATGAAGCGGCGGTAGAGCGTGCGGCGCTCTTCACTGAGACGATCGCCGAGCTGATCAGCGAACCGGTCGTAATGGGATGCGAACGTTTCCATGTGCCCGGCTGTATCGTCGGTGCTCGCCCAGATCCCGACGGTCTCGCCGAGACCAGCATGGTCCCACCACGCCGCATGCCAGCGCGCGAGCGCGGCGACGATGGCCATCGCCTGACCGCGCGATGGCGGCAGCGGCCATTGGGTCGCGATCTCGTGGCTATCGGTGAGATCCTCCAGCAGGAGATGCCAGGAGAGGCTCTCCTCGTCGAAATTCCCGTCAAAGCAGCGCGGCACCAACTGCGCGGGCGTTCTGGGTGCGAGCTGTGTGTAGTAGGCCACCTCGTGGCGACCGGCATTCGCCAGCGGCTTGGCGAACGCGGCATGGGGCGTCTTGAGAATCAGAGACTGCGGCGAGCCGGCGGATTCCCCGACATAGCGAAGGCCGAGCCGGGTGATATGCGACACGACCGTGTCGCGCTCATGCAGGACCTTGACCTCGCGCACGGCACCGGCGTCCAGTGCGCCGGCCTTGCGCAGCGCCGCGGTGAGATTTGCCGCGTCCGCCACCTCCGGCAATCGTATTTCTGTCATGAGCGCCCGACCCCCGTCGCGTTGCTCCATTCTGCACAACCGCGCTGCCGGCCGCCAGCGGCTTCAGCCGCCGGCTTAAGCCGCAGCGGTCGAGTCGCGCACGGTCCTGACCACGACCGACCGGAGCTGTTCGAGATTGGCTGCCATGCCGGCGATCGCCTGCCTGACCTCCGCGGCGCGCTCGTTCACGGAGGCGGCGTCGCGGCTGACATCACCGATCTTGGCCGAGACCTCCTTCGCTGCGGAAGTCGATTCGGAGATCGACCGCGTGATCTCGCGGGTCGCGGCGTCCTGCTCTTCCATCGCGGCGGCAACCGAGGTGGCGACGCCGTCGATCTCGACGATGTGGCCGCCCATGGTTTCGACGGCATCGACTGCGGCCTGGGTCGAGGCCTGGATCTCGGCAATCAGCCGCGCGATCTCCTCGGTGGATTTTGCGGTCTGGTCGGACAGGGATTTCACTTCGGCGGCGACCACCGCGAAGCCACGGCCGGCCTCCCCGGCGCGCGCCGCCTCGATCGTGGCGTTGAGTGCCAGCAGATTGGTCTGGCCGGCGATGCCGCCGATGAGGTCGGAAACCTCGGCGATCTTCTTCACCGATCCGGCCAGCGTCTGGATGGTCGAGCGCGCCTGTTCCCGACCGGCGACCGCCGATTTTGTAACCGTGCTGGTCCGCGCGACCTGGGTTGCGATCTCGCGGATCGACGCACTGAGTTCTTCAGCCGCGGCCGACACGGTCTGCGAGCTGCCGAGGGCCTGGTTGGAGGCGGCTGCGACCGCCTGCGACTGTGTCGAGAGCGACCTTGCGATCTCGGACAAGCTGGAGGCGGCACGCTCCACGCCTTGCGTCGCGGCGCTCGCGGTGTCGACCGAGCGGCCGGTCTCGCGCTCGACGATTTCGGCCATCTGGTGCAACGCCCCGCGCTTGGCGAGCGTTGCCTCCTGCTCCTTCTGCAACTGCTCCTCGCGCAGGCGGGAATTCTCGACCGCGGACTGCTTGAACACCAGGAGCGCGCCCGCCATCGAGCCGACCTCGTCCTGCCGGTGCGCGAAAGGAATGTCGGCGGCGAGATCGCCGGTCGCGAGCTTTTGCATCGCGCTCGTCATGCGCACGATCGGGCGCACCACGCCGAGGGCGACGCCGAGCAGGCCCGCCGCAATGAAGGCGAGGACGGCGGCGGAGACGCCGAGGAGGATATAAAGCATGGAGCGGTCGCGGTCGGCGGCCAGCTTTTCCATGTCGGCATTCTGCTTGTTGGCGCTCTCGACGATGCTGTCGATGACGGTGCGATGCGCGGTGTAGGCCTCCTTGAGCTGCGCGTAGGCGCGCTCGGAGGCGACCGCGTCCTTGGCCTTGAGAGCGGGGAGGAGCTGGTCCGACAACAGTTTCCAGAACTTCTGCACCTCGGCGTCGGATTTCGACACCAGGGCCGTCTTCAGGTCGGCCGAGAGGCTGGAGGTGACCCAGAATGCCTTGCGCTCGTCGTAATCCTTGCGGAGCTGGACCAGGCGCTCGCCATGAGCCGCCAGCTGGTCGGGCTCGCGCATGGCAAGCGTGGCCTCGAGATAGGCCTCGATCACATATTCCGGCGGCGGCAGGATGTCGGCGATGAGGTCGTTGCCCAGCTTGATGTCGGAATAGAGCGGACCGCCGACCTTGAGCTCTTTCAAGGCGTAAAGGCTGGTGGAGACCACGGCGGTGAAACCGATGGCCAGAACGATGCCGAAAGCAATGATTGCGGAAGAAAGCGAAAGGCGAATTTTCATGGAACAATCCAATGGGGCCGCGCCGAATCCCACGGATCCTAAAGCATTACGGTAAACACGGGATTGCATCGCGCGGAAATTGCGCCCGCGCGAACTCCGAACAAATACGGGAAACGGCGTCAGGTGAACGGTTTCGGGCAGCGAAGCTTGAGCCCGTCCTCCGCTGTCGTCCCGGATCGGCGCTCCGCCTGTCCGGGACGACGCTGGGGATCACACGTCGAAAAACACCGTTTCGTTGTCGCCCTGAAGCCGCAGGTCGAGCCGGTACACCGGCTTGCCGGCCTCGCGCACGGCCGTCAGCGTGGCGCGACGGTCGGCGGGCACCACCGCCAGCACGGGATCGGCGGCATTGCCGGCCTCGTCGCTGAAATAGATGCGGGTATAAAGATGCCGCAGCATGCCGCGACCAAACACCGCAAGCAGGATATGCGGTGCCTGCGGCTTGCCGTCGGGATCGGGCACGGCGCCCGGCTTGATGGTTTCAAAGGAATAATTGCCGTCCTTGTCAGTGCCGCAGCGGGCAAAGCCACGGAAGCTCGCATTTGGCAGCGCGCGCTTGTCCTGCGGATCGGCGAAGCGCCCCTGCGCATCTGCCTGCCAGATCTCCAGCATGGCATCGGGCACGGCGACGCCATCGCCGTCGAACACGCGGCCCTCGATCCGGACACGCTCACCGGTGACGTCGGGCGTCAGGGTCGAATTGGTGAACGCATCGTTCCAGGCATACTCGCCGGTCGGCGTCAGGCCGTATTTGAAGAACGGGCCGACGGTCTGCGACGGCGTGATCCCATTGTCCTGCACTTAATGGTTCTCCATAGGGGTGGCGTTCTTGCCGCGCAGCACGATGTCAAAGCGGTAGCACAGCGCCCATTCGGGCTGGGTGTTGTCGAGATCGAACGACGACACCATCCGCGCGCGCGCCTTCTCGTCCGGCACCGAATTGAAGATCGGATCGAACGGGAATAGCGGATCGGCCGGGAAGTACATCTGCGTCACGAGACGCGTGACGAAGGAATGGCCGAACACCGAGAGATGGATGTGTGCGGGACGCCAGGCGTTGTGATGGTTGCCCCAGGGATAGGCGCCAGGCTTGATCGTGACAAAGCGATAGTAACCGGAGGCGTCGCTCACGGTGCGGCCGGCGCCCGTAAAGTTCGGATCGAGCGGCGCCGGATGCTGGTCGCGGACGTGAACATAACGGCCGCAGGAATTGGCCTGCCAGATCTCGACCAGCGAACTCGGCACGCCGCGGCCGTCCTCGTCGCGCACATGGCCGTGCACGATGATGCGTTCGCCGAGCGGCTCGCCGGTGTGTTGGGTGGTGAGGTCGTTGTCGCCCTCGCGCACGGTCTCGTGGCCGTAGACCGGGCCGGTCAGCTCCGACAGCGTATGGCGCATCGGGATCAAGGGCTTGTTCGGCGCGCGCTTGATCGAGCTCTTGTACTCGGGCGACAGCGGCAGCGGATGCGCCGTGTTGCTGTCGACGGGATAGATGAATGTCATTGGCGAACTCCTCCCCGGCCCTCTTCCGACCGGTCAACGTTTCCGCCAATCATTATAGGATATAACTAATTGGGGGAAGCGGCTTTGAGCCCTATTTGATCGGCGGACGCGGCAGGACGGCCTCGCCGGCTTCGAGCCGGTAGACATGGTCGAGCGAATACCAGGGCGTCGCGACGTCGCGCCCGGTTGGGTGTGGTGTGTCATGGCGCAGGAACTTGCCGAGCAGCGCCTTGGTCACGCCGAACTGCACGTCGCTATCGATATGCGGATCGGCGGGGTCGTAGACCTGCGAGATCAGCACCTTGAATCCGGGTTTGAAAACCAACGCATGCAGGTGCGCGGGGCGATAGGGATGCCGGCTCTGCGCCTCCAGGAGGCGGCCGACCACGCCGTCGGTCGGGATGGGATAGCCGACCATCATCACGGAGCGGAACGAGAAGGCTCCGTCCTGGTCGGTCGTAAACTTGCCGCGCAGGTTCATGTCGGCCTGCTCAGGGTCCTGGTTTTCATAGAGACCAACCGGCGATGCGTGCCAGACGTCGACCTCGGCGCCGGCGACGGGGCGACCGTCCTTGTCCACGACGCGGCCGTTGACGAACAGCGGCGCGCCAGGGGTCTCGGAGCGAACGATCGATCCGCCATTTTCCACCCGCGGCGAGTTCAGCCGCCAGAATGGTCCGAGCAGCGACTGGTCGGTTTCCGTGTTACCCTGATCACCATTGTTCAGCAGGCACACCAGCGGCGAGACGCCGAGCGAGCCTGCCATCAGCACGACCTCGTTGTGCGTGTCGGTCGAGAGCTTGCCGAGTTCGGCGATAACAGCCGTGGCGTCGCGGAATTCCTTCTCGGTCAGGCGAACGTCGCGAACGAAACCGTGCAGATGCTTGACCAGGGAGACCATGATCTGACGCAGCCGGGGATCGGATGTCCGCTGCATCACCGCCAATGCCGCGGCCGTGACGTCCTGCTCGCCCGCGATGATCATGGCGCTACTTTCTCCCTGTCATTCCGGGATGGTCCGAAGGACCAGACCTCAGGTGCGCCATTGCGCACTGGGGAATCTCGAGATCCCGGGTTCGGTGCAAGTGCACCGCCCCGGGATGCCCGAACGCTGCGCGTCCGGTCAGTTCAGCTTCTCGATCGCGACAGCCACGCCCTGACCGACGCCGACGCACATGGTGGCAAGCGCCAGCTTGCCGCCGCGCTTTTCCATGCCGTGCACCGCGGTGAGCGCGAGGCGCGCGCCGCTCATGCCGAGGGGATGACCGAGCGCGATCGCACCGCCATGCGGATTGACGAAATCGGCATCGTCGGCAACGCCGAGCTGGCGCATGCAGGCGATACCCTGCGAGGCGAACGCTTCGTTGAGCTCGATCAGGTCGAAATCGCTGATCTTCTTGCCGAGACGCGCCATCAGCTTGCGGGTTGCCGGCACCGGGCCGATGCCCATGATGCGCGGCGGCACGCCGGCCGAGGCGAGGCCGAGGATGCGCGCGCGGGGCGTCAGGCCGTGCTTCTTCACGGCGGCCTCGGACGCCAGGATCATTGCGGCGGCGCCGTCGTTGACGCCGGAGGCGTTGCCGGCGGTCACCGTGCCGGGATTGCGCACGATCGGCCTGAGCTTGGTCAGGGCCTCCAGCGTGGTCTCGGGGCGCGGATGCTCGTCCTTGTCGACGATGACAGGGCCGGCCTTGCCGCCCGGAATGGTGATCGGGGTGATTTCTTCGGCGAAATAGCCGGCCGCGATCGCGGCGCCCGCGCGCTGCTGCGAGCGGATCGCGAACGCGTCCTGATCGGCGCGGGAGACCTGGAATTCCTCGGCGACGTTCTCGCCGGTCTCGGGCATCGCGTCGACGCCATACTGCGCCTTCAGCAGCGGATTGATGAAGCGCCAGCCGATCGTGGTGTCGAAGATCTCAGCCGAGCGCGAGAACGCTTCCTGCGCCTTGCCCATCACAAAGGGCGCGCGCGTCATGGATTCGACGCCGCCGGCAATCGCAAGCTCGATCTCGCCGGAACGGATGGCGCGGCCGGCGGCACCGACCGCATCGAGGCCGGAGGCACAGAGCCGGTTCAGGGTCTGGCCCGGAACCGAATCCGGCAGGCCCGCAAGCAGGAGCGCCATGCGTGCCACGTTGCGGTTGTCCTCGCCGGCCTGGTTGGCACAGCCGAAGAAGACCTCGTCGACCTCAGCCCATTCAAGATTGGGGTGCTTGGCCATCAGAGCCTTGATCGGGGCCGCCGCCAGGTCGTCGGCACGCACCTTGGCGAGCGAGCCGCCAAAACGGCCGATCGGGGTCCGCACGGCATCGCAGATAAAGACGTCACGCATCGTTGTTCTCCCTGAATGCCGCGATCCGGCCAAATTCTTCAATGTCGACGGAGTTTTAGGAGGGCGCCCGCGGCAGGTCAATTGACCGATACGCGCGTGTTCCTGGGGGTGCGCAGGCGAGTTGCGCATGCCGCGGTGCGGACAACGTGGAAAACCTCCCCTCCGCGGCCAAAGCGATAGGAGCGCGGGGTGAAATTTTGTAGGTTGCGCCGCCCATGACAATGCAACAACCGATCCCTGTACCGCCCCCCGACGATACGCCCGCGCCGCAGGCGGAAGCTGCCGCGCGCGTGACCCCGATGATGGAACAGTACCTTGAAATCAAGGCGGCGCATCAGGGTCTCTTGCTGTTCTACCGGATGGGCGACTTTTACGAGCTGTTCTTCGAGGACGCAGAGATCGCCTCCAGGACACTCGGCATCGTCCTGACCAAGCGCGGCAAACATCAGGGCGCCGATATCCCGATGTGCGGCGTGCCGGTCGAGCGCTCCGAGGATTATCTGCACCGGCTGATCACCGCCGGCCACCGGGTCGCGGTGTGCGAGCAGACCGAGGATCCCGCCGCCGCCAGGGCGCGCGGCAACAAGAGCGTCGTGCGCCGCGGCGTGGTGCGCCTGGTCACGCCGGGCACGCTGACCGAGGACACGCTGCTCGACGCGCGCGCCAACAATTACCTGCTGGCGCTCGCGCGCGCGCGCTCATCGGCGGGCGGGGACCGCTTCGGCCTCGCCTGGATCGACATCTCGACCGCCGAGTTCACGGTGACGGAATGTTCGGGCGGCGAACTCGCCGCGACGCTGGCGCGCATCAATCCGAACGAGGTGATCGTCACCGACGCGCTCTATAACGATAGCGAGCTCGGACAGACCCTGCGCGAGTTGCCGGCGGTGACGCCGCTAACCCGTGACGTCTTCGACGGCGCCACCGCCGAGAAACGGCTGTGCGACTATTTTGCCGTCGCGACCATGGATGGACTGTCGCAGCTGACGCGGCTGGAAGCCACTGCCGCCGCCGCCGCCGTCACCTATGTTGACCGCACCCAAGTCGGCAAGCATCCGCCGCTGTCGCCGCCAGCGCGCGAAGCCTCGGGTGCGACCATGGCGATCGATCCGGCGACGCGCGCCAATCTCGAACTGACGCGGACGCTGGCCGGCGAACGCCGCGGCTCGCTGCTCGATGCGATCGACTGCACCGTGACCTCGGCCGGCTCGCGCCTGCTGGCGCAGCGGCTTGCCGCGCCGCTGACCGATGCGGCGGCGATTGCGCGGCGGCTCGATGCCGTCGGCAGCTTCGTTGCCGACTCCGCCGCGCGCGAGGACATCCGCAGCATCCTGCGCGGCGCCCCGGACATGTCGCGGGCGCTGGCCCGTATCTCCGTCGGCCGTGGCGGGCCACGCGACCTCGCCGGCCTGCGCGACGGCATCATCGCCGCCGACCAGGTGCTGACGCGGCTTGATGAACTCGACCAGCCGCCGCAGGAGATCGCCGCGGTGATGGCGGCGCTGCAAAGGCCATCGCGCGAGCTCGCGGCGGAATTCGCCAGGGCGCTCGACGATCAACTGCCGCTGATCAAGCGCGACGGCGGGTTCGTTCGCCAGGGCTATGAGCCTGCGCTGGACGAAACGCGAAACCTGCGCGACGCCTCGCGCCTGGTGGTGGCCTCGATGCAGGCGCGCTATGCCGACAACACGGGTGTGAAGGGTCTCAAAATCCGGCACAACAACGTGCTCGGCTATTTCGTCGAGGTCACCGCGCAGCACGGCGACAAGCTGATGTCGGCGCCGCTGAACGCAACCTTCATCCACCGTCAGACGCTGGCCGGCCAGGTCCGCTTCACCACCTCGGAACTCGGGGAGATCGAAGCCAAGATCGCCAATGCCGGCGACCGCGCACTCGGGCTCGAGCTCGAAATTTTCGAGCGGCTCTGCGCCAAGGCGTTGGCAATCAGCGAGGAGCTGCGCGCCGCCGCCCACGCCTTTGCGCTGCTCGACGTCGCGACGTCGCTTGCCAAGCTGGCGATCGACGAGAACTATGTGCGGCCCGAGGTGGACTCGTCTCTCGGCTTTGCCATCGAGGCCGGCCGCCATCCGGTGGTCGAGCAGGCCTTGAAGCGTAATGGCCAGCCGTTCATCGCCAATGCCTGCGATCTCTCGCCGGGCCCTGCGCAAAACTCCGGCCAGCTCTGGTTGCTGACCGGTCCGAACATGGCCGGTAAATCGACCTTCCTGCGACAGAACGCGCTGATTGCTCTTCTTGCTCAAATCGGAAGTTTCGTGCCGGCGACACGCGCGCGGATCGGCATCATCGACCGCCTGTTCTCGCGTGTCGGCGCCGCCGACGATCTCGCCCGCGGCCGTTCCACCTTCATGGTCGAGATGGTCGAGACCGCCGCGATCCTCAACCAGGCCGGCGAGCGCGCGCTCGTGATCCTCGATGAAATCGGCCGCGGCACCGCGACCTTCGACGGTCTCTCGATCGCCTGGGCCGCAATCGAGCACCTGCACGAGAGCAACCGCTGCCGCACGCTGTTCGCGACGCATTATCACGAGCTGACGGCGCTCTCTGCCAAACTGCCGCGGATGTTCAACGCGACCGTGCGAGTGAAGGAATGGCAGGGCAACGTCGTGTTCCTGCACGAGGTGTTGCCGGGTTCGGCCGATCGCTCTTACGGCATTCAGGTCGCCAAGCTCGCGGGCCTGCCGCCGGCCGTGATCACGCGCGCCAAATCGGTACTGGCGAAGCTGGAAGCCCAGGACCGCGGTCAGACCGCGCGCGCGCTCGCCGACGATCTGCCGCTGTTCGCAGTGCCCTCGCGCGCCGCCGCAGAAGCCGCTCCGCCGAGCGAGGCCGAACTGCTGATGGCCGCGGTGAAGGCGCTGCATCCGGACGAGATGTCGCCACGCGAAGCGCTCGATGCGCTGTATGCCTTGAAGGCCAAGCTGCCGAAGCAGTGAAGGTGCCGTAGGGTGGCTTACGCTGCGCTAATCCACCCTACGCCTCTGACCGTTACGCCCTCGCCGCGATCGCCGCCGCTTCTGCGGCGGCGCGCTGCATGCTGGTCGACATCTCGTTGGTCACCGTGCTCTGCTCTTCGATTGCCGCGGCCGTCGACGTCACATATTCGCTGACGTTGCTGATGGCCGTCTTGATCGAGCCGAGCGCGCTCACGACATCGCCGGAGATGCCGTTGAGACTGCCGATCTCGGCACCAATCTTGTCGGTGGCCTGCTTGGCCTGATTGGCGAGGCTCTTCACTTCGGAAGCAACTACGGCGAAGCCGCGGCCGGCTTCGCCAGCGCGGGCGGATTCGATGGTGGCGTTGAGCGCCAGGAGATTGATCTGCCCGGTGATGTTGTTGATGAGCTCGACGATCCCGCTCATCGCCAGCGCCGCTTCAGTGAGGCGCTGGGCCTGGGCATCAGCGGACGCGACCTGCTCCACTGCGCTCATCGCCGTCTCGCGCGATTTGGTCATGGCCTCGGAAATCTCCCGCACCGAGGCGTTCAGTTCCTCCGAACCCGCGGCGACCGATTCCATCATGCCGCGGACACGCTCGTTGCCCATGCGGACCAGCACCTGCTTCGTGACGTCGGTCGCATATTTCACGACCTTGAACGGCTTGCCATTGAGATCCATGATCGGGTTGTAGGAGGCCTGGATATAGACCTCCCTGCCGCCCTTGCCGAGACGCTTGTATTCGGCCGCCTGGTACTGACCGCGGTTGAGCGCCGCCCAGAACTCGCGATAGCCATTGCCATCGCGCTCCGACGGCTCGACGAACATGCTGTGGTGCTTGCCCTTGATCTCGGCCAGCGAATAGCCGAGCGCGCCGAGGAAATTGGGGTTGGCGGTGATGATCGTACCGTCCATGTTGAACTCGATCACCGCCTGCGCCTTGTCGATCGCCGCGATCTGGCCCGCAAGGTCGGCATTCCTGAGCTTCTGTTCAGTGACGTCGGTCGCGAACTTCACCACCTTGGTGGGCCTGCCCTTCTCGTCGAAAACGGGATTGTATGATGCTTGGATCCAGACTTCCTTGGCTCCCTTGCCGATCCGCTTGTATTCGGCGACCTGATATTCGCCGCGGTTGAGCGCGGCCCAGAACTCGCGATAGGCCGGGCTTTCGCGTTCGACAGACGGAACGAACATGCTGTGATGTTTGCCCTGGATCTCGTTCATCGTGTATCCGAGCGTACGCAGGAAATTCTCGTTGGCGGTGAGGACCGTGCCATCCATCGCGAACTCGATGACCGCCTGTGAGCGGTTCGCGGCCGCAACCTGCCCTCCGAAGTCGAGGTTCTGAAGGCGGATCGAGGCATCGGACCATTCCACGACAGTTCCGGCCCGGCTGCCGTCTTCATTCTTCAGCGGTGTCGCGACGAGGTCGAATTTGTGGCCACCGACCTGGATCATCGCGCGATGCACCGCGCTGAGGCTCGCCAGCATCTGGCGCTGATGCTGCGGATTCTTATGAAACACATCGATGTTGGTTCCAACGAGCGTAGCCACGTTGAAGTGGGGCAGTTCTTTCTTGAGGTCGGGCTCAGCGGCGCGCAGCAGGTCTGTCACCGCGTCATTCATGTAGACGATGTTCAGGTCGTTGTCGGCCACCATCAGGTTGGCGCTCACGGCCTTGGCAGCCATCATAACCAATGCACCGCTATTCGACTTGCGCTTGAACATGGTCTCTCCAAATTGATCTGGTTGTGCTCGGTGCCATGGACCGACGGCCGAAAAAAAATAGCGTTGAATGCTAAACTGGACGCCAACGAGTCCAAGTATAGGACGCAAGCTGAAACAAACCGCTAACTAAGCTATCGATAAAAGGGCATGCGCGAGTGATTGAAGAACGCTCGAAACAACCTGCACCGAAGCGACGGCGCATCGGCAGATGAACGATCGTTCAATGACTTAGCGCGGCAACGATGCCTGGCAAGGACGAAAAGTGAACTGCATGCTGCAATTGCTGCGGCGCGTCGGCTCACCACCGTAGTACTCCGGGTGACCTGCGGCTCGCCGCGAAAAGTCTGCGCGACGATACTGTCAGGCCTGGTTGCCTCTCAGCTTCCGCCGGCCCCTCCACCACAGCGTCAGATTCCAGGTCACGCAAGTGCCAAGCGCAAGAGAGAGTCCGGCGGCGGAGCCGAACCACGCCACCGCCACGTGCAACACCGCGATCGCCATTCCGAATCCGAGCAGGCCCCAGGCCGAATTGGCCAGCACCGCGGCGGTCGGCGGACCGCCGATGCGCGGATGCAGGATCACCATGATGCTGGTGAACACCACCGGATACAGCGCGATGATGCCGCTGATCCGGGGACCGACCCAGCTCGAGGTCGAGACGACGATCGCGACGAGGGTCGCGACTAGTGCAGCCCGCATCGGCACGTCATACCAGCGCCGCGTCACCAGTGGCATCTTCACGTGGCGATAGCCCGCGAGCAGCGGAATGCAGATGCCGAACGCGATCAGATTGGCGGCGAGCCCGGCGGTGAGCGGCCAGTCGAACTGCTTGATGATCGATGCGAACACGATCCAGACCGCGACCGCGCTTCCGCAACTCACCAGAAGGCTGCGCCGCTGTGCCAGCACCACATAGGTGACGCACATGAAGATCGTCGCTGCATTGACCGGCAAGCTCGACAGCGCGCCCTGTGCGATGAAGGCGGCATCGTGGTCGAGCGCGAGGAAGACGTAGGATGGTCCGGCCGAAACCGGCAAGGTCGCGACCAGCGCGCCGATCACCGGCCCTGAGCGCTCGGTGATGATCGACGCCGTCACGACGAACGCCGCCGCAACCATCATGCGCAGAACGAGGATGAGAATGAAGTGGAGCTCGGGGGACATTTTTTCTTCGTCGTCCTGGACAAGCGAACGGAGTGAGCGCCGATCCAGGACCCATATGTGGACGGCCCCCGTGGCACAAGAGCTTAGTGAGGTTTGATCGGATCGCTTGCATCCATATGTCCGGCCTGTTGATGCGGCTTTGTCGGACCGCTGGCCAAGATGGTTTTCGCGACACGAGTTCCAATCACCCATGCGACCTTATTCGGCCAATGGGTCCTACGGATTTGCTCGCATCTCGAACGATCGATCGCACCATCTCCTCTGCTCTTGCAGCTCCGGTTCGGCCGGTGGGGCTAACCCGCCGGTCGGCCGAATCTTTCGATCACACGGCAGCGGCCGTTTGGGCCTCGTTTTGCGCCCCTAGCCGCGCGCGATCGTATTGCTCTCCCGTCGTCATCAGCTTCCAGGCGATGCGGGCCATCTTGTTGGCCAGCGCCACCGCCGCCAGCTTCGGTGTTTTGCGCTTCAAAAGCTCGATCAGCCAGCTCGGCCCACGAGCTTTCGATTTGGCGATCTTGACCACCGAAGTTGCCCCAAGCACCAGCAGCTGACGCAAGGTCTCATCGCCTGCACGGGTTATCTTGCCGAGCCTGGTCTTTCCCGCGGTGGAATGGTCCTTTGGGGTCAGGCCGAGCCAGGCGGCAAACAGCCGTCCCGAGCGGAAGGCGTGAGGATCGGGTGCCTTCATCACCAGTGCTGCGGCGGTGACCGGACCGATCCCCGGGATCTGAGCCAAACGACGGCTCAAGGCATTGGCACGGTGCCAGGCGAGAAGCTTCGCCTCCACTGCCTTCAGCTCGACCTGCACCTGATCATATTGGCGGGCAAGCGTCGCAAACAGTTCGCGGGCCAGCGTCGGCACCCTTTCATCGTGCTCGATTGCGGCCAGGAACGAGACCAGCTTGTCCAGCCCCTTGGCCTCGATCAGACCGAACTCCGCCGCATAGCCGCGGATCATGTTGGAAAGTTGAGTGCGTCGCACGACCAGTTGTTCGCGGATGCCCAGCAGCATCAGCGCGGCCTGTTGCTCGGCGGTTTTCACCGGCACATAGCGCATCCGCGGCCGGCTCGCCGCCTCGCACAGCCCCTCTGCATCGCGCCCATCGTTCTTATTGCGCGCCACGTAGGGTTTCACCAGCTGCGGAGCGATCAGCTTGGCTGTGTGTCCCAGCTTACCTAGCTCTCGCGCCAGGACGTGAGCCGCCCCACACGCCTCGATCACCACCACCGTCGGCGGCAGCTTGGCAAAGAACTCCAGCATCCCCTTGCGGCCAAGCCGTTTGCGCAGCACGACCTGCTCCGAGGCATCCACCCCATGCAGTTGAAAGATATACTTCGACGTATCCATCCCAATGCGGATAATCTGGCTCACGGACGGCTCCTGTGAATGAGTTTCTGACAACCTCATTCTGGCACACTGATGCCGTAGGGGGCCGTCCACACCATCAACCACAGGCTTCGCTGTGTTAGACGGTCGTAGTCGCCAGTATCGCGACACAATCGGCGTCGGGGATAATGGATCCTGGCTCCAGTGCGCAGTTGCGCACAAGGCCAGGACGACACCGATTGTTGGACTGCGGTCGCGCCTTACATCCGCTGCATCGAGACCGAGACCTTCGGGCCGTTCTTGATGGTCTGATAGACCACGCAATAGCGCTCGGTGAGCTTGAGCAGCAGGTCGAGCTTGTCTTGCGGAGCATCGGTGTCGACGTCGAAGCGCAGACGGATCTCGGCGAAGCCGACCGGGGTCTCCTTGTCGACGCCGAGCGTGCCGCGGAAATCGAGATCGCCCTCGGCGTAGACGTTGCCGGTCTTCAGGGGCACCTCGATCGCGGTCGCGACCGATTTCAGCGTGACGCCGGCGCAGGCGACCAGCGCCTCGAGCAGCATGTCGCCGGAGCAGAGCTCGAGGCCGGAGCCGCCGGTCCCGGGATGCAGGCCGGCCATTGCGATGGCGCGGCCGGTCTCGACCTTGCAGGCGATGCCTTCGCTGTCGGTCGAGCCCTTGGCCTTCAACGTGATCATCGCGGTCTTGGGATCGGTCTTGTAGCGCTCCTTGATCGGGGCCTGCATCTGGCGCAGTGCTGCGGCGTCCATTTTGTCTCTCCCGGGAAAATCGTTTCTACGAAGTACCGGCTTGCGATGTACCGGCTCAGAGAGAAATTGTCACCACCACATGGCCTGACCGGGACCCTGGGTTGCGTCGCGGTCGGGCACGCTGCGGTCGAGCGAACGGTCGAGTGACGTCAGCACACTTCGCTTGAAATTCTCGAACAGCGGCGAATTGCGGTCGCGTGGCCGGCCCAGATTGATCTCGATCTGGTCGAACAGCCGGCCCGGCCGCGGCCGCATCACCAGCACGCGGTCAGCCAGCACCACGGCCTCGTCTACGTCATGGGTGACGAGGATGAGCGTCGGCCGCGTGTCGGCCCAGAGATCGAGCAGATGATCCTGGAGGTCCCTGCGGGTGAAAGCGTCGAGCGCCGAGAACGGCTCGTCGAGCAAGAGCACCTCGGGCTGCGGCACCAGTGCGCGGGCGATCGCGACGCGCTGTGCCTGCCCGCCGGAGAGCTCGCGCGGCCAGGCCTGCGCTTTCTCGGCGAGCCCGACACGCTCCAGCGCACGCGCCACCTTTTCACGCCGCTCGGTCGCGGGCCCATCGGCAAGACCAAAGCCGATATTATCGGCGACGCTGAGCCAGGGCAGCAGGCGCGGCTCCTGGAAGATGATGCCGATCTTGGCATGCGGCGAGGCGATCGCCTCGTTGTCGAGCGTCACCGTGCCCGAGCTTGCGCGGTCGAGGCCCGCAATGGCGCGCAGCAGCGTGGACTTGCCGCAGCCCGAGCCGCCGATGATGGCGACGATCTCGCCTTGCCTGATCTCGGCGGAAAAGCGCGCCAGCGCCTGCACGCCGTTGGGATAGGTCTTGCTGACCCGGTCGAGCGCCAGCATCGCCTTATGCTCCCGTCGTACGCCCGAAGGCGTCCTGCCAGCGCAGGAAGGGCGCGGCCGCAATCTCGATCAACCAATCCGTGAGCTTGCCAAGGATCGCGAAGATCACGATGGCGGCGAGGATCTGCGCGGGCTTGCCGAGCTGCTGGCCATCGAGCAGGAGATAGCCGAGGCCTTCGGAGGCGCCGATCAGCTCGGCCGCCACCACGAACATCCAGCCCAGACCAAGTCCGACGCGCAAGGACACGACATAGGCCGGCAGCACCGCGGGCAGCAGGATACGGCGGATCATGGCAGGTCCGGAGAGACGGAAGGTGCGACCGACTTCGACGATCTTGCGATCGACGATGAGGATCGCGCCCATCACGCCGAGATAGACCGGGAAGAACACGCCGACTGCGATCAGCGCGATCTTCGAGGTCTCGAAGATGCCGAGCCAGAGGATGAACAGCGGCACCCAGGCCAGCGATGGAATTGCGCGCAGCGCCTGCACGGTCGGATCGAGCAGCCGCCGCGCCAGCGACCAATAGCCGGATATGGCGCCGAGCAACGTGCCGGCGACCACGCCGAACGCGAAGCCGAGGCCGACACGCCACAGCGTCGCGGCGATGTGACGGAACAGTTCGCCGGAGCGGGCAAGGTCAACGATGGTGGCGAACACGCGCGAGGGCGGCGGCACCAGCCGGCCGTTGGACCAGCCGAACCAGACCAGGAACTCCCAACCGAGCGCGAGGGTAAGCGGCAGCAACACACCCAGCAATGGACGCGCATAACGCGACAACCACGAAGGCGCAGCGGCGCTTTCGGCCGGTTCCGTGGTCTGTTGCAGGACTGGCGCGTCGGAGATCATGGCCGGTAGGAAGCGCGTCTTGTACGAGATTGCAAGAGCGCGCGGCATTCTCAGCCGTCGTCCCGGACAAGCGCAGCGGAGCGGAGCGCAGATCCGGGACCCATAACCACAGGGAGAAGTGGTTACGGGGACTCGGAGTTACCCTTGGCCCCAAACTGCTTCCTGTGGTTATGGGTCCCGGGCTCGCTTCGCGCCCCGGGACGACACCGGAGTTTGCCGCGCGCCCGTCGTTAATTCGTCGGCAGCGGGACCTGATCGTCGATCAACGCATCCAGCATCGCCTTCACATCGACCTTGGCGTCGACGACGCCGGCCTGTTGCAGGGCGAGGCCCGCGGCGAGGATCGATTCGCGCTGCGGTGCGCCGATGCGGCTGTGGGTAAGCTCGGTGCGCTCCTTGAGCTGCTTGTCGACGACAGGCTCAGGCAGCTTGGTCACGGCGATGAAGGTCTTCTTGAGCTCGTCGTAATTCGCCAGCGAATACTTTCGCGCTTCCTCGTAAACGGCGAGCACGCGGCGGGCGGCGTCCGGATGGTCTTTCAAAAACTGCTCGCGCACATTGAGGATGCCCCAAGTGTTGGCGTCGTCCTTGCGGTAGAACAGTTTCGCGCCGTCCTCGACCTCGGCCTGCGCCATCATCGGATCGAGCCCGGCCCACGCATCGACGTCGCCGCGGATCAGCGCGGTCTTGCCGTCGGCGTGCTGGAGCAGCACCGGCGTGATGTCCTTTTCGGTGAGACCTGCGCCAAGCAGCGCGCGCACCAGGAAGATGTGCGGATCGGTGCCGCGCGTCACCGCGACGCGCTTGCCCTTGAGGCCGGCCACATCGGCGATCTTGGAATCCTTTGATGTGACCAACGCCGTCCATTCGGGACGCGAATAGACGTAGATCGACTTGATCGGGTTGCCGTTGATACGTGCGACCAGCGCCGCCGATCCCGCCGTCGAGCCGAAGTCGATCGAGCCCGCATTGAGGAATTCGAGCGCCTTGTTGGAGCCAGCGGACTGCACCCAGGTGACCGTGACGCCGTCCTTGGCGAACTCCTTTTCCAGGAGCCCCTTCTGCTTCAGGACCATCGACACCGGATTATAGGTCGCCCAGTCGATACGGATTTCCTTGAGCGGATCCGCCGCCCGTGCCGCCGGGGACACGGCAAGAGCGACCGCTCCCGCCAAAAGTACGCGTCGTGTAACTTTAGTCATGCCCGGCCTCCTCAAAATTTCATTGTTTTTCAATGAGTTATATCTAGAGGTCAACGAGAAAATCCGCCTCTCGAAAGCGCGCCGGCTGAGAACAGCTTTGCCCAAAGCCGCACGTTTCCAGCATGGAACGACTATTGCGAGAGAATGGCGGGTGACAGCGCCTGCCGCCTCTTATATCCGGTGAGACATGGACAGCGTCGCAACTGAGCACAAGGCCGAGGTGGACGATCGCTTCGACACCGCGCGGATCACCGCCGCGGTCGATGCGCTTGCCGAGAAGCACCAGGGACGCGAGGACGCGTTCCGCACGGCGATGGCGCAACTGCTCAAGGCCGAGCTGATTGCGTCGCGCGCCGCGGCACAGACGATCCTGCTGAAGGACCGTCACGGCCGGCGCTGCGCCGAGCGGCTGTGCCACGTACAGGACGAGATCATCCGCATCTTGTATTCGGCCGCGACCCGCCATCTCTACCGCTCGCCGATCCCGAGCGGCGCCGAGCGCATGGCCGTGGTGGCGACCGGCGGCTATGGCCGCGGCCTGATGGCTCCCGAGTCCGACATCGATCTGCTCTTCATCCTGCCCTACAAGCAGACCGCCTGGGGCGAGCAGGTCGCGGAGGCCATTCTCTATTGTCTGTGGGACATGGGGCTGAAGGTCGGTCACGCCACGCGCTCGGTCGACGAGTCGATCCGGCAGGCGCGCGGCGACATGACCATCCGCACCGCGATCCTGGAGACGCGCTTCCTCACCGGCGACCGGCCGCTCTATGACGAGCTGGTCGCCCGCTTCGACAAGGAGGTCGTGCAAGGCACTGCGTCCGAATTCGTCACCGCGAAACTCGCCGAGCGTGAGGAGCGGCATCGCCGCGGCGGCCAATCGCGTTATCTGGTCGAACCCAACGTCAAGGACGGCAAGGGTGCCCTGCGCGACCTGCACACGCTGTTCTGGATCGCGAAGTACGTCTACCGCGTGAGCGACACCGACGAGCTGGTCGACCGCGGCGTCTTCGACGCGCAGGAATACCGTACCTTCCGCCGCTGCGCCGACTTCCTCTGGTCGGTGCGCTGCAACCTGCACTTCCACTCCGGCCGCGCCGAAGAGCGGCTCTCCTTCGACCTTCAGCGCGAGATCGCGGTTCGGCTCGGCTACACCTCGCATCCCGGCATGCAGGACGTCGAGCGCTTCATGAAGCACTACTTCCTGGTCGCCAAGGAAGTCGGCAACCTCACCGCCATTCTCTGCGCCAAGCTCGAGGACCAGCAGGCCAAGCCCGCGCCGGTGCTGAGCCGGATGATGGCGCGGCTGCGCCCCACCGCGGTGAAGCGGCGGGTTCCCGACAGCGACGACTTCATCGTCGACAACAACCGCATCAACGTCGCCGCACCCGACGTCTTCAAGCACGATCCGGTCAATTTGATCCGCATCTTCCGCCTGGCGCAGAAGAACAATCTCGCCTTCCACCCGGACGCGATGCGCGACGTGACGCGCTCGCTCGGCCTGATCAACGCCCAGATGCGCGAGAATCCCGAAGCCAACCGGCTGTTCATGGAGATCCTGACGTCCGACAACGCGGAAATCGTGCTGCGGCGGATGAACGAGACCGGCGTGCTCGGCCATTTCATCCGCGCCTTCGGCAAGATCGTCTCGATGATGCAGTTCAACATGTATCATCACTACACCGTCGACGAGCATTTGATCCGCTGCGTCGGCTTCCTCCAGGACATCGAACGCGGCGGCATCGAGGAATTCGCGGTGGCGAGCGACCTGATGCGCAAGATCCGGCCGGAGCATCGCTCCGTGATCTACATTGCGACGCTGCTGCACGACGTCGCCAAGGGCCGGCCCGAGGATCACTCGATCGCCGGCGCCAAGGTGGCGCGACGGCTCTGCCCGCGGCTCGGCTTCAGTCCGGCCGATACCGAGCTCGTGGCCTGGCTGATCGAGGAGCATCTGACAATGTCCACGGTCGCACAGTCGCGCGATCTCTCCGACCGCAAAACCATCGAGAATTTCGCCGCCGTGGTGCAGTCGGTCGAGCAGATGAAGCTCTTGACGATCCTCACAACCGCCGACATCCGCGGCGTCGGTCCGGGCGTATGGAATGGCTGGAAAGCGCAGCTCTTGCGCTCCCTCTACTACGAGACCGAACCGGTGCTGACCGGCGGCTTCTCGGAGGTCGACCGCGGCAAGCGCCTCACGGCCGCATACGCCGAATTCCGTAACGCCTTCGCGGAATGGCCGGCGGAAGAGCTCGACGCCTATATCGGCCGGCACTATCCGGCCTATTGGCTCAAGGTCGAGCTGCCGCGCAAGATCCGCCACGCGCGCTTCGTCCGTGCCAGCGAGCAGGCCGGCCACAAGCTCGCGATCAATGTCGGCTTCGACGAGGTGCGTGGCGTCACCGAGCTGACCATCTTCGCCGCCGACCATCCCTGGCTACTGTCGATCATCGCGGGCGCCTGTGCCTCGGCCGGCGCCAACATCGTCGATGCCCAGATCTACACCACGACCGACGGCCGCGCGCTCGACACGATCTCGATCTCCAGGGAATACGACCGCGACGAGGACGAGGGACGGCGCGCCACGCGCATCGGCGAGATGATCGAGGACGTGCTCGAAGGCAAGCTGCGTCTGCCCGAAGTGGTGGCGCGGCGAACCGTGCGCGGCAAGGCGCGGCCGTTCGTGATCGAGCCGGAAGTGACCATCAACAACCAATGGTCAGACCGCTACACAGTGATCGAAATGTCCGGCCTCGACCGGCCCGGGCTGCTCTACGAGCTGACCACCGCGATCTCGAAGCTCAACCTCAACATCGCCTCGGCCCATGTCGCGACCTTCGGCGAGCGCGCCCGCGACGTGTTCTACGTCACCGATCTCCTGGGCGCACAGATCAGCGCGCCGACGCGGCAATCCGCGATCAAGAGCGCGCTGACCCACGTGATGGCCGGCGACAAGGCGGTTCAGCCGGCGGCGTGAGGACGGCTGCGCGCCTCTCCTCTCGTCATTCCGGGGCGCCGCGCAGCGGCGAACCCGGAATCCATCGAGCCACTGGTGACGCGGATAAATGGATTCCGGGTTCGCGCTTCGCGCGCCCCGGAATGACGACTGGCGGATATCTAAACCGCCACGCCTTCATGCCGCAGCAGCCAGCGCTTGCGCTCGAGGCCGCCGCCATACTTCACCAGAGAACCATCGGCGCCGATCAGGCGGTGGCACGGCAGTACCACGCTGATCGGATTGGAGCCGTTGGCATGGCCGACGGCGCGAATGGCCTTGGGCGTGTCGATCCTGGCGGCCAGCGCGCCATAGCTCATCGTGGTGCCGGCAGGGATTTGCGCCAACGCATTCCAGACCTTCTGCTGGAATGGCGTGCCGGCGATGCGCCAGGCGATGCCTGAGAGCTGGCCGAGATCGCCGTCGAAATAGTCCGACAGCGCAGTCCGCATGGCTGCTGGCGCGGGCTGGTCATTCAGCTCCACCACACCGTAGTGCAGCCGCAAGAGCTCGCGCATGCGGTGCTCGTAATCCTCCCAGTCGAGCGCGCGCAAGGCGCCCGCGGCGTCGGTGACCAGCAGCGCAATCCCGATCGGCGTCTCCAGCCGATCGAGGCCAAAGCTTACAGGTGGTTTGGTCAGTCGCGCGGGCATTGCGGCACCATGGCATCGAAACACGCCATCGCACTTGCCACGCCCGCCGTGCTAGCGTCCACCCGAAAGCTGACGCTGGGGGAGCTCAACTTGATCTGGATCGCGAATATCCTGGTGGCGCTGGTCGCCGCACTGCACGCTTACTTCCTGATCCTGGAGATGTTTCTCTGGGAAAAGCCGCAGGGCCTGAAGGTTTTCCGCAACACGCCGGAGAAGGCAGCGATCACAAAGGTGCTGGCCGCCAACCAGGGGCTCTATAATGGCTTCCTGGCCGCAGGCCTGGTCTGGGGGCTGGTGCACGGCAATCCGGCCTTCGCGTTCCAGATCAAGGCGTTCTTCCTGCTCTGCGTGATCGTGGCCGGCGCTTATGGCGCAGCGACCGTCAGCACGCGCATCCTGATGGTGCAGGCGCTGCCGGCTGCGCTCGCGCTGTTAACGTTGTTCCTGACCTGAGACGCCATAGCGCGGCGCCGCGATCCTTGCGCGTCGCCTGCCGTTCCTCCACAATCTCCGACAGCGATGGCGACCGTTGGCAATCAACGGGAAAAGACCGTCGGCCGGAAATTCCGTCAGGAGGAACAACCCCCCATGAGCAATCGCAGAGCCTTCATCACTGCCACGGCGGCGCTCGCCTTCGCGTTCTCCGCCAACCAAGCCTTTGTCAGTGAAGCCCTCGCCCAGAAGAAATACGACACCGGCGCGAGCGACACCGAGATCAAGATCGGCCAGACCGTGCCGTTCTCCGGGCCCTATTCCGTCTACGCCAATATCGGAAAGACCCAGGCCGCCTACTTCAAGATGATCAACGATCAGGGCGGCATCAACGGCCGCAAGATCAATCTGATCCAGTATGACGATGCCTATTCGCCACCGAAGACGGTCGAGCAGGTGCGCAAGCTCGTCGAAGGCGACGAGGTGCTGTTCACCTTCCAGATCATCGGCACGGCCGCGAACGCCGCCGTACAAAAATATCTCAACGGCAAGAAGATCCCGCAGCTGCTGGCCTCGACGGGCGCCGCGCGCTTCAACGATCCGCAGAACTATCCCTGGACCATCGCCTATAATCCCAACTACGTGTCCGAGGGACGCATCTACGCCAAGTACATTCTCAAGGAGCATCCGAACGCCAAGATCGGCGTGCTCTACCAGAACGACGACATGGGCCGCGACTATCTCGCGGGCCTCAAGAGCGGTCTCGGCGACAAGGCCGCCGGCATGATCGTCGGCGAGGTGTCCTACGAGGTCACGGATCCGACGGTGGACTCGCAGGTGGTCAAACTGAAATCGTTGGGCGCCGATCTTTTCTATGATGCCTCGACACCCAAGTTCGCGGCGCAGGCGATCAAGAAAGTCGCCGAGCTCGGCTGGACGCCGGTGCACATTCTCGACATCAACGCGAGCCCGATCTCGGCGACGCTGAAGCCGGCCGGCCTCGACATCTCCAAGGGCATTATCTCGACCCAATACGGCAAGGAGCCCGGCGATCCCCAGTGGAAGGACGATCCGGGCGTGAAAGCCTTCTTCGCCTTCATGGACAAGTATTTCCCCGAAGGCGACAAGCTAAATACCGTCAACACCTACGCTTATTCAGTTGCCGAATTGCTGACGCAAGTGCTGAAACAGTGCGGTGACGACCTGTCGCGTGAGAACGTGATGAAGCAGGTCGCCAACATCAAGGACTTCACCCCGAGCTTCGCGCTGCCCGGCATCAAGATCAACACCGGGCCGAACGACTACCGCGTCAACAAGCAGATGCAGATGATGAAGTTCAACGGCGAACGCTGGGAGCTGTTCGGCCCGATCATGGAGGATGCGGGTCCAGCGGGTTAGTCTCTGGGTAGGGTGGGTTAGCGCAGCGTAACCCACCTCTTTGATTTCCGCGGAAACAGAAGTGGTGGGTTACGCCCGGCGGACTGCGCTTTGCGCAGCCGCAGGGCTAACCCACCCTACGAACGCGCACCTTGCCCTGCGGTAATCGTTCCTCCACACTCGCCCGTAGCGATGGCATCGGACGCACAGTGCGCCCGGCAGACCGTCGGCAACAACAAACCGAGGAAATGCGAATGAGGAATGGAATTCTGCATCTGGCCACGGCAACGGCGCTGACCCTGGCGCTGTCGGTCTCGGCGGCCAATGCCCAGAAGAAATATGATCCGGGCGCCAGCGATACCGAGATCAAGGTCGGCCAGACGATGCCGTTTTCTGGACCGGCATCGGCCTATTCGTCGATCGGCAAGACCCAAGCCGCCTATTTCAAGATGATCAACGACCAGGGCGGCGTCAACGGCCGCAAGATCAATCTGATCCAGTATGACGATGCCTACTCGCCGCCGAAAGCCGTGGAGCAGATTCGCAAGCTCGTCGAGAGCGACGAGGTCCTGCTGACCTTCCAGATCATCGGCACGCCGGTGAACGCAGCCGTGCAGAAATATCTCAATTCGAAGAAGGTGCCGCAACTGTTCGCGGCGACCGGAGCCTCGAGGTTCACGGATCCGAAGAACTTTCCGTGGACGATGGGCTTCAACCCCAACTACTTCGTCGAAGGCCGCATCTACGGACAGTACATCCTGAAGGAGCATCCGAACGCCAAGATCGGCGTGCTCTATCAGAACGACGACCTCGGCAAGGACTATCTGAACGGCATCAAGGCCGGCCTCGGCGACAAGGCTGCCAAGATGATCGTGACTGAAGCTTCCTACGAAGTCTCCGATCCGACTGTCGACTCGCAGATCCTCAAGATCAAGGATGCCGGCGCCGATTTGTTCTTCAGCGCCACCACGCCGAAGCAGGCGGCCCAGGCGATCAAGAAGATCGCCGAGATGGGCTGGCATCCGGTGCAGATCGTCGACATCAACGCCACCTCGGTCGGCGCGGTGCTGAAGCCGGCCGGCCTCGACGCCGCCAAGGGCCTGATCAGCGTCAATTACGGCAAGGAACCGCTCGACCCGACCTGGAAGGACGATGCCGGCCTCAAGAGGTATTTCGACTTCATGGCCAAGTATTATCCGGATGGGGACAAGGACTCGAACTTCAACACCTACGGCTACAGCACGGCGCAGCTGCTGGTCCATGTGCTGAAGCAGTGCGGCGACGACCTGACGCGCGAGAACGTGATGAAGCAGGCCGCGTCGCTGAAGGACGTGACCAGCGACACCGCGCTGCCCGGCATCAAGGCCAACACCTCACCGACCGACTACCGCGTCAACAAGCAGCTTCAGATGATGAAGTTCAACGGCGAACGCTGGGAGCTGTTCGGCCCAATCATTGAGGATGCGAGTCCGGCGGGTTAGTTCTGCACGGTCATTCCGGGCTGGCGCGCGAGCGCCAGACCCGGAATCTCGAGATTCTCAGGTGCGCAATTGCGCACCTGAGTTCGATGCTTTCGCATCGCCCCGGAATGACGTGGCTCTACTCCGGTATCTCGCCAAAGTTCTTCCCCACCGGCAGCACCGCATGCCGAATAAGCCGTGAATCCTCCACCGCGGCCTGCCTGTGCTTCACCGCTTCGCGATAGACGGGATCGCGGATCATCTCGACGAAGGCGGCGACGCTTGGGTATTCGGCGATGAAGCAATGGTCCCAGCGCTCAGTCTCGGGGCCGATCAGCATCAGCTCGAATTTGCCCTGCCAGACGATGCGGCCGCCGAGGCGTTCGAACACCGGCCCGCTCTCGCGGCCATAGGCCGCATAGGCTTCCGCGCCGCTTGCCTTGCGGCCGTCGGGATAGGCCGCCTCCTTGCGCAAGCGCACCAGGTTGAGCATGTGGATCGGACCGGGGCGGTCGTTGTCCCGGAACTGCGCGAAAATCTCCTTGGTCGGATCGATGTGGCCCATCTGAGTTCCCTGTTGTTTTATGCGGGCGATCCTAGCTCTGCCGTCCAGCCAGCGGAACTGCGGCCAGCGAATGCCGCACCTCCTAATCGCGCGTTAAGCTCTGGGTAACCGGGCCTTAAACAGCGACCGCTAGCGTGCGGCGGGGCGGGCTGACCGGGCGTTGCGTATGGGGTTGGGAAAGAAAAAGAGTGGGCGCAAGGAGCCGCTGTTCGGCTTGCCTGCAGCACTCGCCGATCTGCGCCTGACCCCGGCCGACCGCATTCCCGGCGGCGATGACAAGCCGAAGAAATCAACGAAATCATCTGCCAGGTGCAAGAGCGAGGATGCCGGCGACGAGCCGCCGCGCGAGCGGAAGGCGCCGGGCGGGCGCGGCAGTGCCAAGCGGCGATCGAAGTCGCGCATCGGCGCTGGTCTTGGTCGCCTGGTCTATTGGGGCGCGGTGCTGGGCCTGTGGGGGGCGATCGCGGTGATCGGCGTCGTGATCTGGGTCGGCGCTCATCTGCCGCCGATCCAGTCGCTGGAAATCCCCAAGCGGCCACCGACGATCCAGATCGTCGGCATCGACGGCAGCATGCTGGCGCAGCGCGGCGAGATGGCCGGCGCCAACGTCTCGCTGAAAGATTTGCCGCAATATCTGCCCAAGGCGTTCATCGCCATTGAGGACCGCCGCTTCTATTCGCATTTCGGCATCGATCCCGTCGGCATCCTGCGCGCGCTCGTCACCAACGTGCTCCATCGCGGCGTGTCGCAGGGCGGCTCGACACTGACGCAGCAATTGGCGAAGAACCTGTTCCTGACCCAGGAGCGCACCATGGCGCGCAAACTGCAGGAAGCGGAGCTCGCGATCTGGCTGGAGCGCAAGCATTCCAAGAACGAGATCCTGGAGCTCTATCTCAACCGCGTCTATTTCGGCTCCGGCGCCTATGGCGTCGAGGCAGCTGCGCAAAGGTATTTCGGCAAGTCGGCCAAGAACGTCACTGTCGCGGAGGCCGCGATGCTGGCCGGCCTCGTCAAATCGCCTTCGCGGCTCGCGCCGAACCGCAACCCCGAGGGCGCCGAAGCGCGCGCGAAAATCGTGCTCACGGCGATGGCGGATGCCAAATTCATCACCGAGGCGCAGGCGCAGGCCTCGATCGGCCAACCCTCCTACAATGTGAAGCCGGTCGGCGCCGGCACGATCAATTACGTCGCCGACTGGATCGGCGAGGTGCTGGACGATCTGGTCGGCCAGATCGACGAGAGCATCAAAGTCGAGACCACGATCGATCCGAAGCTCCAGAGCGTGGCGGAAGCCGCCATCATCGACGAGCTCGCGGCCAAGAGCGTGAAGTTCAATGTCAGCCAGGGCGCGCTGGTGGCGATGACGCCGGACGGCGCGGTTCGCGCCATGGTCGGCGGCCGGAACTATTCCGAGAGCCAGTACAACCGCGCGGTCACCGCCAGGCGCCAGCCGGGCTCCTCGTTCAAGCCATTCGTGTACCTGACCGCGCTCGAGCAGGGACTGACGCCCGACACGCTCCGCCAGGACGCGCCGATCGAGGTCAAGGGCTGGAAGCCTGAGAACTACACCCACGAATATTTCGGCGCGGTGACGCTGACCCAGGCGCTCGCGATGTCGCTCAACACGGTCGCGATCCGCCTCGGCCTCGAGGTCGGGCCGAAGAATGTGGTGCGCACCGCGCACCGGCTCGGCATCACCTCGAAGCTTGAGCCCAACGCCTCGATCGCGCTCGGCACCTCCGAAGTCTCGATGGTCGAGCTGGTCGGCGCCTATGCACCTTTCGCCAATGGCGGCTTCGCGGCGACGCCGCATGTCGTCACCCGGATCAGGACGCTCAGTGGCAAGCTGCTCTACATGCGCCAGCCGGACGAGCACAACCAGGTGGTCGACCCGCGCTATGTCGGCATGATGAACGCGATGATGCGGGAAACGCTGATCAGCGGCACCGCCAAGAAGGCGGAGATCCCGGGCTGGCCGGCGGCCGGCAAGACCGGCACCAGCCAGGACTACCGCGACGCCTGGTTCATCGGCTACACCGCCAACCTCGTCACCGGCGTGTGGCTCGGCAATGACGACAACTCGCCGACCAAGAAGGCGACCGGCGGCGGCTTGCCGGTCGAAGTCTGGTCGCGCTTCATGAAGACGGCGCACGAGGGCGTGCCGGTGGCAGCCTTGCCGAGCTCGCAAGGCAGCTGGGGCCTGTCGAATCTCGCGCAGGCGGCATCGCAGGTCTCGCCGCCGACAGCGGCAGCGCCCGCACCCGCACCTGTCAACAACGGCGGCTATCGCCCGCCCCCCACGCGCGCCAATGCGCGACCGGAAGCAGCGGCAGGACTCGATGGCTGGCTGATGGACCGGCTGTTCGGCGGAAATCGCTAGGTTCTGCTTGAGGTCCGGGTGACCTCAAAACAAAAACTGCGAAAACAACCCCATGCACAGTAGCCGAGGATAACGAAATCAACGGCTTGCGCGGGCAGCAAAGACGCTTGAAGCGCGCGCTGGGCTTTCATTCCCCGCGAAAGCGGGAAATCCAGTACGCCGCGGCTTCTCGATCAATCACTAAGGCCTCTGGAATACTGGATCGCCCGCTTTCGCGGGCGATGACAGCGTCACATGAGGCACCAACGAGCCCTAATCCTCGACCCCGTAGCGGTGCAAATCGTTGCCGTACGTATCGAGCCACTTCTTGGCGCGCTCCATCGACGGGCAGACCTTGCCGCAGACGCGCCAGAACCGCGCGGAGTGGTTCATCTCGACGAGATGGGCGACCTCGTGCGCGGCGAGATAGTCGAGCACGTAGGGCGGTGCGAGGATCAGGCGCCAGGAGAACGACAGCGAGCCGGCCGAGGTGCAGGAGCCCCAGCGGCTGGATTGATCGCGGATCGAGAGCCGCTTGACCTTGACGCCGAGCTCGACGGCGTAGGATTCCGCGGCACGCTGAAGATCGCGACGCGCCTCGCGCTTGAGGAAGTCGCTGACGCGACGGTCGGCATGCTCGACGCCGCCGGCGACGCAGAGAATGCGTTCACCGCTGTCGCGCACTTCCGTCCACACCGTACCGCGCGTGCCGGCGCGATGAACGATGCGATGAGAAACGCCGCGAAGCGGTATCACTGTGCCAGGCTGGAACGGCGCGGCCTTCGGCAAACGGCCGAGACGTGCCGCGATCCATGCGCCGTGGCGCTGCGCGAAGTCTTTTGCTTCGGCGAGCGTGCCGCGCGGCGGCATGGTGAGGATGGCTTCGCGATCGCTCGGATGAATTCTGAGCGTGTAACGACGCGCGCGGCGATGCCGGCGCAGCCGAATCGCAAAATATTGCGATCCATGGGTGATCAGGAGGGTCTTCGGCTCGTGGGGCCGCCGATAGAGGAGTGCGCGAGTGGCCATGTCTGTCAGTCCGGGGGGCAGGAGAGCGCCCGGATTCTGCCATAACCGCCGCCAGGGAAAGCGCTCGGCGCAAAAACAAATCATTTGCCCAATATACAGGGGTCTGGCGTCCGGGAGACCCTACAGACTGGGGTCGGAACCGGCTTTTTTCGCCCCCATCCGGCGCATGCGGCACCCCCAAGGGGTGAGGTTGGACTCACTCCTACAAAGCTACCTAAATACCGCGAATCTGGCGGGAACTCACCCCCGTCGGAGCCTCCGACAGGGCGTCGATTTTCAGCGGGAAAGCCGAAAAACGCGATTATTCGGCCGCGAGCGCCTGCAATGAGCTCGGATTCGCCGCCGAGACCATGAAGTCGTGGATGCGCGGCACGATTTCCGATTTGAAGCGCGAGCCATTGAACACGCCGTAATGTCCGACGCCCTTCTGGACGTAATGAACGCGGCGATGATCGGGAATCGAGCTGCACAATGTGTGCGTTGCTTCGGTCTGACCGATACCGGAGATGTCGTCGTTCTCGCCTTCGACCGTCATCAACGCGACGCGCGTGACCTTGGAGGGATCGACGCGTGTTCCACGATGGGTCATCTCGCCCTTTGGCAGCGAATGCTTCACGAACACGGTGTCGACGGTCTGCAGGTAATACTCGGCGGAGAGATCCATCACCGCGAGATATTCGTCGTAGAAGTCACGATGCTTGTCGACGAGATCGCCGTCGCCCTTCACCAGATTGGCGAACAGCTGCTTGTGGGCATCCATATGCCGGTCGAGATTCATGCTGATGAAGCCGTTGAGTTGCAGGAAGCCCGGATAGACGTCGCGCATCATGCCCGGATGCGGGAACGGCACCTTGGTGATGACGTGGTTGCGGAACCAGTCGATGCCGCGCTCCTGGGCAAGGTTGTTCACCGCAGTCGGATTGCGGCGGGTGTCGATCGGGCCACCCATCAGCGTCATTGAGGTCGGCACGAAGGGATCACGGCGCGCTTCCATGATCGAAACGGCGGCGACGACGGGAACCGAGGGCTGGCACACCGCCAGCACATGCGTGTTGCCGCCGAGGACGTGCAGCATCTCGATGACGTAGTCGATGTAGTCGTCGAGATCGAAACGGCCGTCGCTAAGCGGCACCATGCGGGCATCGGCCCAATCGGTGATGTAGACCTCATGCGCCGGCAGGAAAGCCTCGACCGTGCCGCGGAGCAGCGTCGCGTAATGGCCGGACATCGGCGCTACGATCAGCACGCGCGGTTGCGGGCTGCGTAGCGGACGGGTGAACTTGCGATCGAAGTAGAGCAGGCGGCAGAACGGCTTTTCCCAGACCGAGCGGACCTCGACGGGGACACGGATGCCGTTGACCTCGGTGTCGTTGAGGCCCCATTCCGGCTTGCCGTAACGGCGCGTGGTGCGTTCGAACAATTCGCAGGCCGCGGCAACCGACTTGCCGACCTCGGTGCGTGCCCATGGATTGAGGGGATTTTGAAACAGCAGCTTGGTCGCGTCCGTGATCGCACGCGCCGGATTGAGAGAGGCTTGCCCCATCTCGTACATCCAGTACATCGGCGTCGTCAGGACCGGACTGCCTTCGGCCACCAGGGGCGGCGCGCCGCCAAACTCACCAATCGGCATCGCTATATTCCTCTTCGCATCGCAGCATACTGCCGAATGCGTAATATTGCGTCAATGCATGGTTCCGTACATCTACGTGGCCCAGGTGCCAAAACCGGGCTGAATCCACGAGAAAGTGACGTTATTCGCCGCCTGACAGCAGCGAGCCCTGCATCCGGGCGCTGCGCAAAAGGGCAAGGAATGCCCCAAAAGATGCAACCAACAGCACCGCGTTGATGGCCAACGCGCTCAGCATCAGATCGGTCCTGAAGGTGTTTTCGATCAGCAGCGCGCGCATCCCTTCGAACACATAGGTCGGCGGCAGCGTCCAGGCGATATATTGCAACCAGACCGGCAGCACGCTGACGGGATAGTAGACGCAGGCGAGCGGCATGATTCCGAACATCAGGGTCCAGACGATGCTCTCGGCACCGAGGCCGTTTCGCAGCACCAGGCCGGAGACGAAGATGCCGACCGACCAGCTCGTGAAGATCAGATTGCAGAAGAACGCGATCAGCGGCACGCCGAGCGCATAAACGTTGAAGTGAAACAGGAACAGCGCGAGCAGCGTCATCGGGATGACGCCGATCGCGAGCCTGATCAGGCTCATGATCATCAGCGACAGCAGGAATTCGATCGGCTTCAACGGGCTCATCATGAGATTGCCGAGGTTGCGCGCCCACATCTCTTCCAGGAACGAGATCGAAAAGCCGAGCTGCCCGCGAAACAGGATGTCCCAGAGGATGACGGCGCCGATCAGCGTGCCGCCGGCACGCGCGAAGAAGTTCGCATTCTGCGCGATATAAAGCTGAAGAAAGCCCCAGGTGATGACCTGCAGCGCCGGCCAATACAACAGCTCGAGCAGCCGCGGCCAGGACGAAAGCAAGAGGTACCAATAGCGCAGGATCATCGCGCCGATGCGATGGAGGGAGATGCCGCGGTGGAGGGAGGCCTCACTCATTCCGCTCTCCCGTAGCCCGGATGGAGCGAAGCGTAATCCGGGAATCGTGCCACAAGCGAAGGCCCCGGATTGCGCTGCGCTCCATCCGGGCTACGAATACAGTTTCTCATCGCACCGCCTCCTGCGCGCCGTTCACCCGGCCGCGCGCGACGTCCAGAAACACCTCTTCCAGCGTGGTGCGGTTGTAGCGCGCCATGATGGCCTCGGGCGTATCGTCGTCCTCGATGCGGCCGCGCTTCATGATGATGACGCGGTCGCAGAGCCGCTCGACCTCGAGCATGTTGTGCGAGGCCAGGAGGATGGTGGCGTTGTTCGCCTTGCGATAACGCTCCAGATGGCCTCGGACCCAGTCGGCGGTGTCGGGATCGAGCGAGGCGGTCGGCTCGTCCAGCAACAGCAGTTCGGGCTGGTTGATAAGCGCCTTGGCAAGCGCAACGCGCGTTTTTTGTCCTGCGGAGAGCTTGCCGTTGGCGCGGTCGATGAACTCGGTGAGATCGAGATCGCAGGCGAGCTCAGCGATGCGGTCGGAGAGGTTCTTCACCGCATAGAGCTTGCCGAACACGGTGAGGTTCTGACGCACTGTGAGCCGCATCGGCATGTCAACATAGGGGCTCTCGAAGTTCATCCGGCCCAGCACGGAAGCACTGTCCTCCGGCATCCGATGCCCGAGCACCTGGACGCGGCCGGAGGTTGGCAGCACCAGGCCCATGATCGTTGCGATGGTCGTGGTCTTGCCGGCGCCGTTGCCGCCCAGCAGCCCGGTGATGCTGCCGCGCGGAAGCGAAAAGGAGATGTCGTCGACGGCGCGGGTCTGCTTGTACACCTTGACGAGGTGATCGACCGCGATGGCCGCGGAGAGGCTGCGATCCGCGACAGTCGGCCAGCTTGAAGCCTTGTCATTCTCGGTCATGCTGGGCGTTCTTCTGCTATTGCAGCGGAGAGCGCAAGGCTTGTAATCCGGTGGTTCCGTGAGCCGCGCGCTTGTGATCGAGAAGGCACCGCCCCCTTGGCCGAAATGACCGAACTTGCCGCTTCCGACTTTCGCCCCGCGCAGCGGCATATCCGCCTGGATACGATCCTGCGGCTGCGCTGGCTCGCGGTGCTGGGCCAGCTCGCCGCGATCTTCATCGTGGCGCAGGGGCTGGAATTCAATGTCGAGATCGTCCCCTGCGTCAGCATCATCGCTCTGTCGGCGGCGCTCAATCTGGCGCTCCAGACCGTATCCAATCCGCTGCAGCGGCTGGAGCCGATGCAGGCGGCCGGACTGCTCGCGCTCAATATCGTGGAGCTGGCGGGTCTCCTGTTCCTCACCGGTGGACTCCAGAACCCGTTCTCGTTCCTGTTCCTCGCGCCCGTGCTGATCTCGGCGACCGCGCTGCCGGCCCGCTTCACCTTCGGCCTCGGCGTGCTGGCTGTCGCCTGCGCCTCGATCCTGTTCTTCTTCCATCTGCCGCTGCCGTGGGATTCCGACGATCCGCTGGTGCTGCCGCCAATCTATCTCGTCGGCGTCTGGCTCTCGATCGCGCTCGCGATCGGCGTCACCAGCCTCTACTCGTTCCAGGTCACCGAGGAGGCGCGCAAGCTCGCCGACGCGCTGGCCGCGACCGAGCTGGTGCTGACGCGCGAGCAGCATCTGACCCAGCTCGACGGCCTCGCGGCGGCCGCGGCGCACGAGCTCGGCACGCCGCTCGCGACGATCTTCCTGATCTCGCGCGAGCTGGAGAAGACGGTGAAGGAGCCGAACTTTGCCGCCGACCTGAAGACCCTGCGCGAGCAGACGCAGCGTTGCCGCGACATATTGAGCAAGATCACCCAGCTCTCCTCCACCGGCGCACCGTTCGACCGCATGAAGCTGTCGGAGCTGATCGAGGAGGTGGTGGCGCCCCACCGCGATTTCGGCGTCGATATCAAGGTGCGCATCGCCGTTGTCATCGTGGCCGAGCCGGTGGGCTCGCGCAATCCGGCGATCCTCTACGGCGTCGGCAACATCGTCGAGAACGCGGTCGATTTCGCCCGCACCACCGTCGAGGTGAATGCGTGGTGGAACAAGGACACGATCGAGCTCGTGATCTCCGACGATGGTCCCGGCATTCCGCCTGACATCCTGAACCGGATCGGCGAGCCCTATTTGTCGCGGCGGCGCAGCAAGGACGAAGGCGGCGGCCTCGGGCTCGGCGTGTTCATCGCGCGCACTTTGCTGGAGCGCACCGGCGCCAAGGTCTCGTTTACCAACCGGACTTTTCCGGACCATGGCGCCGTGGTCCAGATCACATGGCCGAGGGAGCGTTTTGAGGCTATCGAGACCTTTGAAGAAACAATAGGATAGGCCGCGACCTTGCGTCGCACAACGGGGCCGATCGACCATTGGCGGCCTTGGCACCGCCCGATTGCGAGGCCATATGTAGATGCGTTGGAGAGAGGACAAACCTTGAACGCCATCGCCGAACTGAATGAACAGACCGACCGCTCGCTTCTGATCGTAGAGGACGACAAGCCGTTCCTGGAGCGGCTGTCGCGTGCCATGGAAACGCGCGGCTTTGCGGTGACGTCATGCGACACCGTCTCGGACGGTCTGGCGCAGATCGGCAAGGCGGCGCCGGCATTCGCCGTGGTCGATCTGCGGCTCGGTGATGGCAACGGTCTCGACGTGGTCTCGGCGCTGAAGAAGAAGCGCCCCGACGCCCGCGCAATCGTGCTGACCGGCTATGGCAACATCGCCACCGCCGTCACCGCGGTGAAGATGGGCGCGGTCGATTATCTCTCAAAGCCCGCGGATGCGGACGACGTCGTCGCGGCGCTGCTGTCGACCAGCTCGGACAAGTCCGAGTTGCCGGCGAACCCGATGTCGGCCGACCGCGTGCGCTGGGAACATATCCAGCGCATCTACGAGATGTGCAACCGCAACGTCTCGGAAACCGCGCGCAGACTCAACATGCACCGGCGCACGTTGCAGCGGATTCTGGCGAAGCGCGCGCCGCGATAGCGGTGTCGCGGATCTTTGCGTAGCCCGGATGGAGCGAAGCGTAATCCGGGACAGCCGTTCCGTATGCGCGAATCCCGGATTACGCTTGCGCTCCATCCGGGCTACGGACTCACTCCCAAAACTCCGCATGCCCCTGCGGATCGACCAGCCGGTTGATCCGCAACGCCGCCGCCATGGCGAACCGCACCGTCATCTGCTTGCGCGTGGCCGCAGCGAGCTTGTGCTCGGGCGCCTCGCAGTGCAGGTGCGCGCCATAGGCATCCGCGATGATCAGACCCGTGTCTTGCGGAAAGATCTCGCAAGGCAGGTCCTGGGTGAACGCGAAGAACAGCCGGTCGCAATGCGCCCGGTATTCGTGCCATTTCTGATCGGCCCGCAAATCGTCCACCGACGATTTGATCTCGACGATCCAGATCTCGCCACGCTCGTTCAGCGCGACGAGATCGGCGCGCCGCCCGGAGGGCAGCGGCAATTCGCTGATGCAGGTGAATCCGAGTGAGCGCAACAATCGCGCCGTGCCGCGCGCGATGGCCAGCGCTGTCTCGGATTGACGGCGGTCCGTCGGCGGCACGAGGGCAATGCGGGCGGTGTTGTCCATGGGGCGAGGATAACCGATTCCTCCGTCGTCGTCCTGGCGAATGCCAGGACCCATATGTGGACGGCCCCCGTGGCACAAGAGCTTAGTGAGGTTTGATCGGATCGCTTGCATCCATATGTCCGGCCTGTTGATGCGGCTTTGTCGGACCGCTGGCCAAGATGGTTTTCGCGACACGAGTTCCAATCACCCATGCGACCTTATTCGGCCAATGGGTCCTACGGATTTGCTCGCATCTCGAACGATCGATCGCACCATCTCCTCTGCTCTTGCAGCTCCGGTTCGGCCGGTGGGGCTAACCCGCCGGTCGGCCGAATCTTTCGATCACACGGCAGCGGCCGTTTGGGCCTCGTTTTGCGCCCCTAGCCGCGCGCGATCGTATTGCTCTCCCGTCGTCATCAGCTTCCAGGCGATGCGGGCCATCTTGTTGGCCAGCGCCACCGCCGCCAGCTTCGGTGTTTTGCGCTTCAAAAGCTCGATCAGCCAGCTCGGCCCACGAGCTTTCGATTTGGCGATCTTGACCACCGAAGTTGCCCCAAGCACCAGCAGCTGACGCAAGGTCTCATCGCCTGCACGGGTTATCTTGCCGAGCCTGGTCTTTCCCGCGGTGGAATGGTCCTTTGGGGTCAGGCCGAGCCAGGCGGCAAACAGCCGTCCCGAGCGGAAGGCGTGAGGATCGGGTGCCTTCATCACCAGTGCTGCGGCGGTGACCGGACCGATCCCCGGGATCTGAGCCAAACGACGGCTCAAGGCATTGGCACGGTGCCAGGCGAGAAGCTTCGCCTCCACTGCCTTCAGCTCGACCTGCACCTGATCATATTGGCGGGCAAGCGTCGCAAACAGTTCGCGGGCCAGCGTCGGCACCCTTTCATCGTGCTCGATTGCGGCCAGGAACGAGACCAGCTTGTCCAGCCCCTTGGCCTCGATCAGACCGAACTCCGCCGCATAGCCGCGGATCATGTTGGAAAGTTGAGTGCGTCGCACGACCAGTTGTTCGCGGATGCCCAGCAGCATCAGCGCGGCCTGTTGCTCGGCGGTTTTCACCGGCACATAGCGCATCCGCGGCCGGCTCGCCGCCTCGCACAGCCCCTCTGCATCGCGCCCATCGTTCTTATTGCGCGCCACGTAGGGTTTCACCAGCTGCGGAGCGATCAGCTTGGCTGTGTGTCCCAGCTTACCTAGCTCTCGCGCCAGGACGTGAGCCGCCCCACACGCCTCGATCACCACCACCGTCGGCGGCAGCTTGGCAAAGAACTCCAGCATCCCCTTGCGGCCAAGCCGTTTGCGCAGCACGACCTGCTCCGAGGCATCCACCCCATGCAGTTGAAAGATATACTTCGACGTATCCATCCCAATGCGGATAATCTGGCTCACGGACGGCTCCTGTGAATGAGTTTCTGACAACCTCATTCTGGCACACTGATGCCGTAGGGGGCCGTCCACACCATCACCCCAAGGGATCGTTGGTGCACGAGCTGATAGCCACCAGTCCTCGTCAAACTTTGCCCTGTGGCAATGGTCCTGGATCTGCGCTTCGCTTGTCCAGGACGACGGCGGAGCACGGAACCGCTCTCGCTCTTAACACTTATCACGCAGCCGCCGCACCTCGGCGGAACCACCGAGGCTGCGCGCGCATGATCGATGATCTCTGGTACAAGAACGCCATCGTCTATTGCCTCTCCGTCGGCACCTATATGGACGCCAACGGCGATGGCATCGGCGATTTCAAGGGCCTGCTGCGCCGGCTCGATTATCTGCACGGCCTCGGCATCACCACGATCTGGCTGATGCCGTTCCAGACCTCGCCCGGCCGCGACGATGGCTACGATGTCGCGGATTATTACAGTGTCGATGCCCGCTACGGCACGCTCGGCGATTTCGTCGAGTTCACCCATGGCTGCAAGCAGCGCGGCATTCGCGTCATCATCGATCTCGTCGTCAACCACACCTCCGACCAGCATCCCTGGTTCAAGGCGGCGCGCAGCGACAAGAACTCGCCCTACCGCGACTGGTATGTCTGGTCCGACAAGAAGCCGGCCAACGCTAATCAGGGCATGGTGTTTCCCGGCGTTCAGAAATCGACCTGGACGCGCGACAAGGAAGCGGGAGCGTATTACTTTCATCGCTTCTACGATTTCCAGCCGGATCTCAACACCTCGAACCCGCATGTGCAAGCCGAGATCCTCAAGATCATGGGCTTCTGGATCCAGCTCGGCGTCTCCGGCTTCCGCATGGACGCGGTGCCCTTCGTGATCGCCACCAAGGGTGCCAAGGTGAAAAAGCCGGCCGAGCAGTACGACATGCTGCGCGCATTCCGCGAATTCCTGCAGTGGCGGCAGGGCGACGCCATCATCCTCGCCGAAGCCAATGTGCTGCCGAAAACCGACATGGAATATTTCGGCCGCGATGCCGACCGCATGCATATGATGTTCAATTTCCAGGTCAACCAGCATCTGTTCTATGCGCTGGCCTCATCCGATTCCCGCCCGCTGGCGAAAGCGCTGAAGGCGACCAAGCCGCGGCCCGCCTCGGCGCAATGGGGCCTGTTCCTGCGCAATCATGACGAGCTCGATCTCGGGCGATTGACCCCCGCGCAGCGCGACACCGTGTTCAAAAGGTTCGGTCCCGACAAGGACATGCAGCTTTACGACCGCGGCATTCGCCGCCGCCTGGCACCGATGCTGGGTGGCGACCGCCGGCGGCTCGAGCTCGCCTACAGCCTGATGTGCACGCTGCCGGGGACGCCGGTGATCCGCTATGGCGACGAGATCGCGATGGGCGATGACCTTTCGCTGCCGGAACGCAATTGCGCGCGCACGCCGATGCAATGGTCGACGGAGCCGCATGGCGGCTTCACCACCAGCGACAAGCCAGCCCTGCCCGTCATCGACGAAGGACCGTACGGCTATCCGCATGTCAACGTCGCCAAGCAGCGACGCGATCCCAACTCGATGCTGAACTGGACCGAGCGCATCGTCCGCATGCGCAAGGAGGTGCCGGAGATCGGCTGGGGCGATTTTTCGATCATCGCGACGCGCGATCCCGCCGTGTTCATCATGCGCTACGACTGGCGCAACAATTCCGTGCTGTTCGTGCACAATCTCGACGAGAAGCCGCGCGAGATCGCATTCTCGGCGGGGCTGCCGGGCGAGGCCGGCGAGCACCTCATCAATCTGCTCGCGGAAGACCACAGCCACGCCGACAAGCGCGGCCAGCACCGCGTCGTGCTGGAGCCCTACGGCTATCGCTGGTACCGTGTCGGCGGATTGGATTATCTGTTGAAGCGGAGCGATATCGACAAGACGGTGCGGGGCAACAAGCATCCGGGGTAGGTGCGACTACACACTCCGTTGTCGCCCTGGCGAAAGCCAGGACCCACTACCCCAATCGCTCGTTGTCGTTCGAAGTGAAAACTACGAATTTTCGCGAAACCACTCCCTGGGGTAATGGGTCCTGGATCTGCGCTTCGCTTGTCCAGGACGACGGTCATGGCGGCATCACCACCACCCCTTCATTGCCGCGCAAATCCAGCACGCCTTCGAGCCGCTCCCCTTCGCGATCCAGAAACGTCGACAGCAGAATCTCGCTGCCAAACTTGATCGCGCTGGTGGTGACCGCGATCGGCTCGGGGCCGAGATTGAGCACCACGGTCACCGCCCTGCCCGCGGCCTCGCGGCGATAGACCAGGAGATCGCCTTGCGCGGCAACCGGATGATAGTCGCCCGCGACTAGCGGCGGACAGCCCTTCCGCAACGCGATCAGGCGCTTGTAGAGCGTCAGGATCGAAATTGGATCGGCTTCGAGATCGACGACGTTGTTGCGGATGTGATCCTCCGGCAGCGGCAGCCATGGCCTGACGTCCGAGAAGCCGGCGAAGTTGGAGGAATCCCACTGCATCGGCGTGCGGCAGCCGTCGCGGCCGACACCGATGCCGGGTACGTTCTTCTCGAAGGGGTCGCGCACGAACTCGGGAGCGATCGCGAGCTGATGCATGCCGATCTCGTCGCCGTAATAGAGCGTCGGCGTGCCGCGCAGCGTCAACAGCAGCATGGCGGCGATTCGGGCCTGCTCCGGCCCGACGCGGCTTGCGACGCGCGGGCGATCGTGATTGCCGAGCACCCAGTTCGGCCAGGCGCCCTTCGGCAGCGCCTTCTCGTAATCCTCGACGATCTTCTCGATCGACCGTGCGCTCCAGAAGGTGGAGAGCAGCGCGAAATTGAACGGCATCTGCGCGCCGGTGAGATCGTTGCCGTAATAGGCCATCAGGCGATGCAGCGGCAGATAGATCTCGCCGATCAGGACGCGGGCATCATAGGCATCCGTGACGCGGCGCATCTCGGCGATGACGTCGTGCACCTCCGGCTGGTCGGTGGAATATTGCGTCAGTATCTTTTCGTTCGGCGGCCGGCCCTCGGCATAATGCGGATTGGGCGGGTTGTCGCGGAACTCGGCGTCCTTGATCAGGTGCCAGATCACGTCGACGCGAAAGCCGTCGACGCCCTTCTCCAGCCAGAACCGCATCACGTCGTAGATCGCCGCGCGGACATCGGGATTGCGCCAGTTGAGGTCCGGCTGCTGGGCGAGGAAGGCGTGATAGTAGTATTGACCGGTCGTCTCATCGAACTGCCACGCGCTGCCGCCGAACTCGGAGAGCCAATTGTTCGGCACGCCGCCACCCTCGCCCGGGTCGCGCCAGATGTACCAGTCGCGTTTGGGATTATCGCGCGAGGAGCGGCTCTCGACGAACCAGGGATGCTGGTCCGAGGTGTGGTTCGGCACGAGGTCGAGGATCAGCTTGAGGCCGTTGTCGTGCGCGGCGGCGAGAAGCGCATCGAAATCCGCCATCGTGCCGAACAGCGGCTCGATGCCGGTGTAGTCGGAGATGTCGTAGCCGAAATCGGCCATTGGCGAGGGGAAGATCGGCGACAGCCAGATCGCGTCGACGCCGAGCGATTTCACATAAGACAGCCGCTGCAAAATGCCGGCGAGATCGCCCACACCGTCGCCGTTTGAATCCTGAAAGGAGCGCGGATAGACCTGATAGAAAATGCCGTCGCGCCACCAAATGCTGCCGCCTTGAGCCATGCGGGAAATCCATCCAAAAACTGCTTCTCGCGCGGAAGAACGCGGAAGGAGCGCCCCGGTTCAAAACGGCAGGCGAATTGGGACGGCCGTGTGACGATGTCCGCGGCTGTTCCCGAGCCCCGTGGACAAATCTTTTGCTTGGCGACATGGCAAAAATCGGCATTGTGGCGCCATGACCGAGCAAAATGAGACACAAGCCGAGGCAGGCGCGAAGGCGGGCGCGATCATCGTCCCCGTGACGCTGTTCGAGCAGAATTGCACCATCATCTGGGACGAGCCTTCCAAGAAGGCCGTGGTGATCGATCCCGGCGGCGACGTGCCGAAGATCCTGGGCGCCATCAAACAGACCGGCGTCACCGTGGAGAAGATCTGGCTGACTCACGGCCATATCGACCATGTCGGCGGCGCGGCCGAACTGCGCGACGCGCTGAAGGTGCCGATCGAGGGCCCGCACGTCGCGGACAAATTCCTGCTCGATAACGTGGTCGAGAGCGGCGCGCGCTTCGGCATGACGGGGGTGCGCAATTTCGAGCCGGACCGCTGGCTCGACGAAGGCGACAGCGTGGCCATCGGCGATCTCAAGTTCGACATCTATCATTGCCCCGGCCATTCGCCGGGCAGCGTGGTGTTCTTCAACAAGGACTTGCGCTTCGCCCATGTCGGCGACGTCTTGTTCGCAGGCTCGGTCGGACGCACCGATCTGCCCGGCGGCAGCCACGCGACGCTGATCGACTCCATCAAGACCAAGCTGCTGCCGCTCGGCGACGACGTCGGCTTCATCTGCGGCCACGGCGCCGGCTCGAGCATCGGCCAGGAGCGGATGACCAATCCGTTCATCACCGGCGAGATGTGAGCGCCTATTCCGCGGCGTCTGCGAACGCTGCGGGCTGGCTCAGGTTGCGGTCACCCCAGTCGCGGATCGCAGCGACGACGGGCACAAAACTCCTGCCTTATCGGCGCGACGGCCTGAATTACTTCATCAATCCCGCGGCCGTGAGGGCGCGCGTGATGATCTGGCCGAGATCGAAGCCGCGGGCCTCCTCGCGCTTCGGCTCGGCCGGCTCTTCGGCGACCGCCGCGCGGATCGAGCGGGCCAGATGCGGCGCGGGCGAGCGGGCCGGCGTCGGCTTTGGCTCGGCCTTCTTCGCCGCGTCGGGAATCCAGCCGGTGAGGCCGAAGAATTTGGCGATGTGATAGGACGAGGAGATGCCGGCCTCGATCAGGAACGCGCCTTCCACGCCATAGCGCTGGTCGTTGTCGGCAAGGCCGAGCGGCGTGCCGTGTGCCATGTCGGTGATGGCGTAGGACTCGACGAGCGTCTCGCCGTCCTTGTTCCACCACGCCTGGCGCGGATATCCGTCGATGTCGGTTTCCGCCATCGGCGCCTCGGGCAGATCGTGCAGGTCGAGCCATTGCTTGACGATCTCGTTGGCATTGCCGGGATTGACGGTGCGATCGGCGCTGCCGTGCCACACCGAGATCTTCGGCCACGGCCCGCGATGATTCGAGGCCCGCCGCACCAGATCGCCAAGTTCGCGCGCCGGCCGCTCCGGGGAATGAAACATGCCGTCCAGCGCCTCGCGCAGATTGGTCGCGATGCCGTAGGGAAGTCCCGCGATGACCGCACCGGCCGCGAAGACTTCAGGGTAGGTCGCTAGCATCACCGACGTCATGCCGCCACCCGCCGACAGGCCCGTGATGAAGATGCGCTTGGGATCGACGCGATGGGTTTCGATCATGTGCGCGATCATCTCGCGTATCGAACACGCCTCGCCGCTGTCCCGTGCCGTGTCTTCGGGATTGAACCAGTTGAAGCAGGTGTTGCTGTTGTTGATGCGCTGCTGCTCGGGCATCAACAGCGCGAAGCCGTAGTGCTCGGCGAGCGTCGACCATCCGGCACCGAGGTCGTAGCTTGCCGCCGTCTGGCCGCAGCCGTGCAGCACGACGACGAGCGCGCGCGGCTTCTGCAGTTGCGGCGGCACGAACGCGAACAGGCGCAGATTGCCGGGATTGTCGCCGAAGCCCGTGACCTCCTGCAACGGACTGGACGCATCGGCGCTCCGGCCAAACTCGGCGAAGCGCAATCCGTCCAGCTTTGGCAGACGTCTCAAGAGATCGACATTTCTGGTTAGCGACACGGCAACTCCTGGCAGGCGACGTTCAACGTCCACCCAAACCAAATAGTTGCTGCAGCGCAAAATAAAAAGACCGTGTGCTGTCGATGAGGTGCTAAATCTCAGGAAAGCCTGCAGAAATCCGCACGTATTAACCGCAATGCCTCAACTTCGTGCAGATGCCCGGCGCATCCACGCCAGGAATGCGGGCAGATCATGATTAACGTCAGGAACAGGGCGGGCGAGACGAGAAATCCTGCGCGCGCTGATTGCAGGGCTTCAATGGCAAAGTCAGGGTGAGCCGAGCAGGCGGCCAGAAGGACGTTTTTGTTGCCGTGAAGGTCGCCCACCAGCGGTGCGACGAATCGATCTGCTTTGTGACGGTTTGATGCATTGGCGCGCGAACGCGTGTTGGCCTCCGAGGCAGGTATCGCGAGGTCTCACGTCTTCCCCGACAGAGCGCTCCATCGCATGGCTGCATTCCACCGCGCGGGACATCGCGCGATTGCGTTCGCTGTCTTCAACACGTAGCTTCGCGTCACAAACAAACAAAAAATGTAAGTTGGAGAGAACGCCAATGGCGCGCCTGAAGTTCGGAGCCTTCCTTGCCCCGCATCATCCGATCGGGGAGCATCCGATGCTCCAGTTCCGGCGCGATCTCGACCTGGTCGAGCAGTTGGATAGCCTCGGCTATGACGAGTTCTGGTGCGGCGAGCATCATTCCTCCGGCTGGGAGATGATCGCCTCGCCGGAGATGTTCCTGGCTGCGGCCGGTGAGCGCACCAAGCGGATCAAGCTCGGCACCGGCGTGGTGTCGCTGCCCTATCACCATCCCTACAACGTCGCGCAGCGCATGGTGCAGCTCGACCACATGACCGGCGGCCGCGCCATCTTCGGCTCGGGCCCCGGCGCGCTGGCCTCCGATGCGCATACGCTCGGGATCGATCCGATGACGCAACGCGACCGTCAGGATGAGGCGATCGGCGTGATCCGCCGCCTCTTCGACGGCGAGCGCGTCACCGCGAAGAGCGACTGGTTCACCATGAACGATGCCGCGCTGCAGATCCTGCCGCTGCAGGAAGAGATGCCGTTCGTCGTGGCCTCGCAGATCTCGCCCTCCGGCATGACCCTCGCCGGCAAATACGGCATCGGCATCATCTCGCTGGGTTCGATGACGACGCAGGGGCTGATGTCGCTGCAGCAGCAATGGCAGTTCGCCGAGGATGCGGCGAAAAAGCACGGCACCAAGGTCGATCGCGCGAACTGGCGCGTGCTGCTGACCTGGCACGTCGCCGAAACCCGCGAGCAGGCCCGCCGCGAGGCCGGCGCCGGGCTGATGCGCTGGCACAACGAATATAACGTCGGCACGCTGCAGCGGCCGGGCTTGACCGCGTTCGCCTCACCCGACGAGGCCGTGGACAAGACCGCTTTCGTCGACGGCGCGGCCTCCGTCATCGGCACGCCCGACGATCTCGTCAAGATGATCAAGAACGTGATGCAGGTCTCCGGCGGAGTCGGAGCCGTCATCGGCTTCGTGCACGACTGGGCCAATCCGGAGAACACGCGCCGGAGCTGGGACATGGTCGCGCGCTACGTCGTGCCGGAGATCAACGGCTACGTCGACGGCTTGCGCAAGTCGCAAAAATTCGTGATCGAGAATCGCGCGATCTTCGAACGCGCAGGACAGGCCGTGATGGCCAAGATCATGGAAAACGAGAAGGCCGCCGAGGCGTTGAAGGTGACCGGCGCCGGCCGCGTTGCGATTCCGGCCGTCAACGCGCCGGATTTGCAGAAGGAAGCGGCGAAACGATAGGTTCAGAGCCCGCCCGGACCTCGGCGAACGCCTCGTCCTTCGAGACGACCGCTGCGCGGTCTCCTCAGAGCTTGAGAATGTTTCGCTCCCGCCGAGAGAGCTTTGCATTGCCTGGAGAGCAGTGACCCCAAGGTTTTCAGCTGAACCGGCCCGCTGATGGGGGCTTTGTTGGCGCCTATTGGTGCGGGCTCGCCTATTTATGCCGCTTGCGCCTTGGCGTGTAAGGCGAAGAAGCGCATCATGTTGTGAGCGACCGCGAACCACAACAGGTGGATGCGGGCCTTGATCTTGCCGCGCAGGGATAACTGGCGCAGGCCCATGCGTCGGGCATGGGCGTTGATGCATTCGTGTTCGCAACGCAGCCGGTAGAACGCCTTGCCATCGTCGCTCTTCATGCGTTCACGCCAGTCCGCGACGCCAACACCGTCACCTTTCTTAGGGGCATAAGGGTCGGTGCCGTGTTTTGTCTGCGCTGGCGGACACCACACTTTTATACCGTTGGCATGGGCCCACTCAATGGCTTCGTTTTTGGTGAAGCCGCCATCGACCAGATAGTTGGAGGGTTGGTAGCCTTCGGCATGCACCATCTCGATCCCCGGCTGGGCCAAGCCCCGATCCGAGCCGCTGGTATCGATATCGACCGCAACGATCACCTGGTGTTCCGGAGCCGATACGATCTGTGTGTTGTAGGCCGGGCGCCATCCGCCATCGGCCATCTTCATCACCCGTGCGTCGGCATCGGTGGTGGAAGCGCGCGGCGACTTCTGCTTGGCCACCTCTTTCTTGTTGGTTTTCTCTCGCCGCTCCCGCTCGGCTTCCAGCTCCTTCATGCGTTCCTGCGCCGCCGCGATCCGCTCCGCACGCTCGCGGGCGCCACGCTCCTTTGCCGCACGCCGACGCCGATCATCGGCCGCAGGATCGGTCTCGACTTCAAAGCGCAGGCGCTCCACCCGCGTCTGCGCTGCCGTCTTCAACTCATCAAGCCGTGGCCGCCGGCGGAACGAGCCCGCTCCGGCCGCCGCGCGCACCCGCAAACCATCCTGCGCCAAGGTGTCGAGCGACACCAATCCAGCGTCCACCATCGACGCGACGCCCTGTGTCAGCAGCCGTTCCAGAACCGCCATATGGGCGATCCGGAAGTTCGACAGGCTGTGATAGTTCATCGACACTCCGCCGCACAACCAACGATAGATCAGATGATCCCGGCACAGCCGGTCCAGTTGGCGAGCGCTGCCCACTCCATCGATCGTGGCCCAGAGCCAAAGCGCCAGCATCAGCTTCGGCGAGGCCGGCGGATGTCCGGGCTCGCCCTCCCGCGCCTTGATGACGTCGTACAGCGCCGACAGATCCAGCCCCTCGACAAACGACCAAACCGCGCGGACCGGATGATCATCCCCTACCAGATCGTCCAATGCCGCGACCTGCATGCTCATCTGGCTGCGTTCCGGTTCTCGCAACCGCACCGCGCCGCGTCCCTTGGGTAGTGGCTTATCCTGCTCGGGCAAGTCTTCGAACAATTGATCGTCAGCCATCATCTGCCCCTGCTTCGCCCCGTCATCGAATCATAGCAAAGCGGCTACGGCAAATGCCCGTTTAGACGAAAGATTCTCACCCTCTCAGGATGAGGCTAAGCGGCACCGGAGTCCGATGAAACTGCTGCCGCACAACGCTGTCCTCATCCTGAGGGCCCGCCAGAGGCGGGCGTCTCGAAGGATGGCCGCAGCGAAGCATCGTCACGTCCGCGGACCCGGATTGTGTTATGTTGGGTCCAGCCAACCGGAGCGATCGTCATGTCGATGCAGAATGTGGCCGCCCCTGCGCTCGGCTTCACTCCGCCCAAGCGCAACGAGCTGACACACATCCCCGGCGACGAAGGCTGGCCGATCGTCGGCAAGACCTTTCAGGTCCTCGCCGACCCCAAGGGGCATATCGAGGCGAACGGCGCCAAATACGGCCTGGTCTATCGCACGCACTTCTTCGGCGAGACCAATGTCGTGCTGCTCGGCCCCGAGGCCAACGAGCTCGTGCTGTTTGACCAGCAAAAGCTGTTCTCCTCGACCCATGGCTGGAACAAGGTACTCGGCCTGTTGTTTCCGCGCGGATTGATGCTGCTGGATTTCGAGGAGCACCGGCTGCACCGCAAGGCGCTGTCGGTCGCGTTCAAGTCCGGCCCGATGAAGTCGTATCTGAGTGATCTCGACCGCGGCATCGCCGCCCGCGTCGCGCAGTGGAAGGCCAAGCCCGGCGAGATGCAGCTTTATCCGGCGATGAAGCAGCTCACGCTCGATCTCGCCGCCGCGTCCTTTCTCGGCGCCGATATCGGGCCGGAGGTGGACCAGATCAACCGCGCCTTCGTCGACATGGTCGCCGCTGCCGTCGCCCCGATCCGCCGGCCGCTGCCCGGCACGCAGATGGCGGCCGGCGTCAGGGGACGCCAGCGCATCGTCGCCTATTTCCGCGAGCAGATTCCGCTGCGGCGTGGCAATCACGGTGGCGATGATCTGTTCTCGCAGCTCTGCCGCGCAACCCACGAGGACGGCGCGCTGCTCTCGGAACAGGATATCATCGACCACATGAGCTTTCTGATGATGGCGGCGCACGATACGCTGACCTCGTCGCTGACGTCGTTCATCGGCGAGCTCGCGGCAAATCCCGACTGGCAGGACAAGCTTCGCGCGGAAGTCATGGCGCTGGGGCTCGCCCCTGATGCGCCGAGCAGCTTCGACGATCTCGAAAAGATGCCGCTGTCGGAGATGGCGTTCAAGGAAGCGCTGCGGATCAAGCCGCCGGTGCCCTCGATGCCGCGCCGCGCCATGCGCGATTTCACCTTCAAGGGCTTTACGATTCCGGCCGGCACCGCGATCGGCGTCAATCCGCTCTACACCCACCACATGAAGGAGATCTGGCCGGAACCGGATCGGTTCGATCCGCTGCGTTTCACCGAAGAGGCCCAGCGCAACCGCCACCGCTTTGCCTGGGTGCCGTTCGGCGGCGGCGCGCATATGTGCCTCGGCCTGCACTTCGCCTACATGCAGGCCAAATGTTTCGCGCGGCACTTCCTGCAGAACATCGAGGTCTCGCTGGAGCCGGGTTACAAGCCCGACTGGCAGATGTGGCCGATCCCGAAGCCGCGCGACGGATTGCGCGTGCGGGTGAAGGCGGTTTAGCGCTCCATTTGCGTGTCCCGGACGCGCGAAGCGCGAGCCGAGACCCAGAATCGTGAGCCACGTTCCGTGCGAGAGATGGGCCCCGGCTCTGCGGAGCGGCACTTCGCGCCGCGCCGCGTCCGGGGCACGAGACCAACCTCCTACGCCCCCTGATCGAACGCCTTGCGCAGCGCCACATAGCCCTGCTGCTGCTGGCTCCAGTTGCGGCCGCCGGTCATCGCGCCGTCGATGACGAGGTCATGGCCATTGATGAAGCTGGATTCGTCGCTGGCCAGGAACACCGCTGCATGGGCGATGTCATCGGGAAGGCCGGCTCGCGGGATCGGCTGCGCGGTCTTGTAGATCTCGCGCATCACCGCGGGCGTCTTCTCCGCCGCGTCGGTCGAAAGCCCGAGCGCCTTGCCGAAAATACCGGTCGCGATGGCGCCGGGCGAGATCGAGTTGACGCGGACGTTGGATTCGCCGAGCTCCATCGCCACGCATTTGGTGAGATGGATCACCGCCGCCTTGGCCGCACCATAGACCATCGACGACGAGAAGCCGGCAAGACGGCCGGCGATGCTGCCATTGTTGATGATGCTGCCAAATCCCTGCTTCTTCATGTGCGGCGCGGCGTGCTTCATGCCGAGCATGACGCTGCGCACCAAGGTGGCCATCGCCGCGTCGAAGCGCTCGACCTCGAGGCCTTCGATGCCGCCGGTCTGCGCGGGGCCGCCGGCATTGTTGAACAGGCAGTCGATGCGGCCGAATTTGTCCACCGCGAGCGCGATCAGCGCCTGCATCTCCGCTTCGACCGTCACATCCGTCTGGCGGAAGACGCAATTCGCCCCGAGCTGCTTCGCCAGCGCCTCGCCTTCCAGTATACGCCGCCCCGCGATCACAATTTTGGCACCTTCGGCAACGAAGACTTCTGCAGTCCGCAACCCGATCCCGCTCGTCGCGCCCGTGATCACCGCGACCTTGCCATCCAGCCTGCCCATGGAATGTCCCTGTTTTCGAACCCCTTGACGCCAAATGGCGGACACCGATCGACGACGGCGCCAAGACGGTCGGCGCCGCAGCAGGCACTATTCCTGCCGGCTTCCGAGAAGGCAAGCTTTGCTTGGGGCCAGCGACATGCGTAACATTCCTGGCGACCGCTCGATTGTCGAACGCATATCGCGACCGGACTGCTTATGGGGAAGCTGATCGACGAATTCCGCAAGGGCTGGCAGGGCGTGGCACCGCCATCGCTCGGCCTGAGCCTTGCGTTTGCGGTCGCCTGCCTGCTTGTTGCGACGCTGGCGCGCTGGGCTCTCGCCCATGTGCGGCCCGACGTCTATTTCACGCCGTATTTCCCGGCCGTGTTCTTTGCGGCCGCGTTCGGCGGCTTCCGCATCGGCATCATCACCGCGCTGGTCGGCGGCGTGCTCGGCGTCGTCGTGAATTTCGGCGATGCCCTTGCCGATCACGCGCGATTCGCCCTGCTGGCGCTCTATTGGGCGGTCTGCGCGCTCACCATCTGGGGCGTCGAGCATTATCGCACGCTCCTCGTCGAGCAGCGCCGGATTTCCAGGCGCCTGATCGAAGAAGAAGACTACCGCAAGCTGCTGGTCGACGAGCTCCAGCACCGGCTGAAGAACAAGCTGTCGACGGTGCATGCGGTGCTGCATCAGGTGCTGCACGATCAGCCGCAAATCTGGGCCCGGATTGATCCACGGTTGCGATCGCTCGCCGCGACCGACGATTTGATTTCGCGGATCGACAAGGCCGGCTGCGACATTCGCGACCTCCTGATCTCCGAGCTCGGCCCTTACGGCCATGTCCGCTTCACGCTCAACGGCGAACGGCTGTTCCTGCCGCCGAAGCTTGCGGTCACGCTGTCCCTGATGTTTCACGAACTCGCCACCAACGCGGGCAAATATGGCGCGTTCTCCGCGCCGCGCGGGTTGTTGCAGGTGTCATGGACCGTCAGCGACGACCGCCTGACCGTGACCTGGGATGAAACCGAAGGCCCGAGCGTCGACAAGGTCTCCGAGCCGGGTTTCGGCACCAAGCTGTTGAAGTCGGCGCTGTCGGCCTTCGACGGCAAGACGGAGGTTTCCTATCTCAGGACCGGACTTCATTGCACCATGCAATGCCGTATCCCCAAGGACGGTTAGACGCGGCGCAAACGAAAGCCGTTCGCGTGCGTCCGTTCGCGGTTTCGCCGGACGCGTTGACGCCCTGTTAATGACGATGGGCTGCGCGCGTCGCATCGCCGCAAAACACCACCGTAATTCTCCGGACCCCTTAACCAAACTTAAGAGGGAACCGCGCAAGATCGCGGTCATTGCAAAAGCGCGCTGAAACAACAAGATTCATGACTTCTATGAACGACAACAAATATTCCGGCGCGAGCGAAGCCGAACTCGGATTTCTCAAGGAAATCGTTAGAATGCTGCCTGCCGGCCTGACCGTGCAGGACGCGCAAGGCGAACTTCTCCTGGTCAACGATGTCGCGGCCGCCCAGCTCGGCATGGACGGCAGCCGCCCCTCGCGCGATCTCGCGCCGCGCCAGGAAGCCTGCCGGCAGGCCCTGAGCTCCGGCCGTGCGGTCGTCGCCGAGGAAGCGCTCCACGACGGAGCCGCGCGCCAGGTGCTGCTGACCACCCATCGTCCGGTCCGCTTCGATGGACGCGAGCTGCTGATCTCGGCCTCCTCCGACATCACCGAGCAGAAGAATTTCGAGGACCAGCTGTTCCGCTCGGCCTATTTCGACGAGCTGACCGGTCTGCCCTCGCGGCGCGTGATCGAACATCGCGCCACCAGCCTGCTCGCGCAGGGTCGCGCCGGCGAGCGCTTTGCGCTCGCCTTTCTCGACGTCGACAATTTCAAGCACATCAACGACTATTACGGCCACGCGGTGGGCGATGCCCTGCTGGTCGAGCTGTCGAAGCGGCTTGGACGCGGCCTTCGCGATTCGGACATGCTGTCGCGCATCTCCGGCGACGAATTCCTGCTGCTGCTGTCGCCGATCCAGAGCCAGGAGGAAGTCGCCGAATTCATGCAATCGACGCTGGAGCGGCTGACCGCGCCGTTCTTCATCGACAATTCGGAAGTGTTCGCCTCGACCTCTGTCGGCATCAGCCTCTACCCCGATCACGGAAGCAGCTTCGAGACACTGCGTCAGAACGCCGACATCGCGATGTACCGCATCAAGAATGACGGCAAGGGATCGGCGGCCTTCTTCGACTCCAGCATGGAGCGCGAGGCGCTGGCGCGGATGAAGATCGAGCAGTCGCTGCGGCTCGCCATCCTCGAGAAACGCTTCTGCTGCGCCTTCCAGTCCAAGGTCGACATCCGCACGCAGGACGTGAAGGGCATCGAGGCCCTGGTGCGGCTGCGCGACGACGAGGGCGTGATCCAGGCGCCGGGCTCGTTCATCAATCTCGCCACCGAACTCGGGCTGATCGACGAGCTGACCCATCTCGTGCTCGCCGAGATCGTCAAGTCGATCGACCTGATCAACGAGACGTTCGGTGAGGAAGCGACCATCAGCATCAACGTCGCGGCCAAGCAGGCCGGCAACCCCGAGTTCATGCGCAGCTTTGCCCAGGCGCTCGATGACACCGGTTTCCCGCAGCGCTTCATGATCGAGGTGACGGAAGACGCCTTCGTCGCCAAGAATCATTTCCAGGCCGAGATCCTGCCGATGTTCCGCAAGCTCGGCGTCGCCATCTCGATCGATGATTTCGGGACCGGCTATTCCTCGCTCTCGGCGCTGGCCGACATCACCGCGGACGAGATCAAGATCGACCGCTCCTTCATCACCGATATCCATAAGCGTCCACGCAACCAGGGGATTCTGCGCGCGATCGAATCCCTGAGCGAAGCGCTCGGCATGACCGTGATTGCCGAAGGCATCGAATCCTACGAGGAGCTCGCCTACCTCCAGGCTGCGACCAAGATCCGTTACGCGCAGGGTTATTATTTCTCCCGGCCGATCTTCCTGGAGGAGCTGAAGCTCGCAACGCCCATCTCCAGCGAAGCACGCGCCAGCGTCACAAACCGCTCGACGCAACAGAACCGGCAGGGCTATTCCCGCGCGAACGGATACCGGCGGTAACTCGGGCCTGATCGTTACTTTGCAAGGCTTGAGCAACCCGGTCCACGGGTGAGGTCAGCAGGTGCATCGGCCGATTTCCTCGGCGGAAGCGATCCGGCGCGGCCGGGCCGAGACAGCATCACACATGTCCGTTCCGTGGCCCGCCGGAAGGTGGAATTGCAATGTCTGCACGGTTGTGCAAATCGCTATGGCCAAAGAATTCATCAGGAGGGACCATCGTGCGCCGATCGCTCATCTTAGCAACAACCATCCTCGCCCTCGCCGCGGGCACCTCCGCACAGGCCGACGATCTCAAGGTCGCGCTGATCTATGGCAAGACCGGCCCGCTCGAAGCCTATGCCAAGCAGACCGAGACCGGCCTGCAGATGGGTTTTGAATACGCCACCAAGGGCACCATGACGCTCGACGGGCGCAAGATCGTCATCATCACCAAGGACGACCAGGGCAAGCCTGATCTCTCCAAGGCCGCGCTCGCTGAAGCCTATCAGGACGACAAGGCCGACATCGCGATCGGCACGACCTCGTCGGCCGCGGCACTCGCGATCCTGCCCGTCGCCGAGGAGAACAAGAAGATCCTGATCGTCGAGCCCGCGGTCGCGGATCAGATTACCGGCGAGAAGTGGAATCGCTACATCTTCCGCACCGCGCGCAACTCGTCGCAGGACGCGATCTCGAACGCGGTCGCGATCGGCAAGCAGGGCGTCACCGTCGCAACGCTGGCGCAGGACTACGCCTTCGGCCGTGACGGCGTCGCCGCCTTCAAGGAGGCGCTCGGCAAGACCGGCGCGACGCTCGCCGCCGAAGAATATGCCCCGACCTCCACCACCGACTTCACCGCGGTCGGCCAGCGCCTGTTCGACGCGCTGAAGGACAAGCCGGGCCGCAAGGTGATCTGGGTAATCTGGGCCGGCGCCGGCAATCCGCTGGCAAAGCTCCAGGACATGGATCCGAAGCGCTACGGCATCGAACTGTCCACCGGCGGCAACATCCTGCCGGCGCTCGCCGCCTACAAGGGCCTGCCCGGCATGGAAGGCGCGACCTATTATTTCTACACGATCCCGAAGAACCCGGTGAATGACTGGTTCGTCGCCGAGCACCAGAAGCGCTTCAACGCGCCGCCGGACTTCTTCACCGCGGGCGGCTTCGCCGCCGCGATGTCCGTCGTCGCCGCCGTCACCAAGGCGAAGTCGACCGACACCGAGAAGCTGATCAGCGCGATGGAAGGCCTGGAGTTCGACACGCCGAAGGGCAAGATGATGTTCCGCAAGGAAGACCATCAGGCGCTCCAGAGCATGTATCACTTCAAGGTCAAGGTCGATCCGAATGTCGCCTGGGCCGTGCTCGAGCCGGTGCGCGAGCTGAAGATCGAGGACATGGACGTTCCGATCAAGAACAAGCGCTGAGTTTTTTGACTTCACCTCTCCCGCTTGCGGGAGAGGCCGGGAGAGGGCTCTGTCCTCTTGGGGGTTCTCGATTGCGGAGACACCCTCTCCCCAACCCTCCCCCGCAAGCGGGGGAGGGAGCGCACCGTGATCGCGGAAACACTTCCAACCAAACCCGATCGAAATCTCCCATGACGCTCTCTCTCGAAACCCGCGACCTCACTATCCGCTTCGGCGGCCACGTCGCGGTCAACAGCGTCACCTGCAGCTTCCGCCCCGGCGAGCTCACCGCCATCGTCGGCCCGAACGGTGCCGGCAAGACCACTTATTTCAACCTGATCTCCGGCCAGCTGCGCGCATCGAGCGGCAGCATTCTGTTCGACGGCACCGACATCACCCAGCATTCCGCGCCGATGCGGACGCGCGCAGGCCTGGGGCGCGCCTTCCAGCTCACCAATCTCTTTCCGAATCTGTCGGTGGAGGAAAACGTCCGCCTCGCCGTGCAGGCCGCCGCCGGCACTCACTACGACATGCTGCGGCCCTGGATGGTCCGCCGTGATCTGATCGCCCGTGCCGACGCTATTCTGGATCAGGTCGCGCTCGGCGGCCGCCGTGGCGTCGCCGCGACCGCACTGTCGCATGGCGATCAGCGCAAGCTCGAGGTCGCGCTGATGATGGCGCTCGAGCCAAAGGTGTTCATGTTCGACGAGCCGACCGCGGGCATGAGCATCGACGAGGTGCCGGTCGTGCTGAACCTGATCGCGCAACTCAAGCAGGACAAGAGCAGGATCATTCTCCTGGTCGAGCACAAGATGGACGTCGTCCGCTCGCTCGCCGACCGCATCATCGTGCTGCATAACGGGCAGCTTGTTGCGGACGGTCCGCCGGCCGAAGTGATTGCGTCACCGATCGTGCAGGAAGCCTATCTCGGCGTCGCGCCCAAGACAGTTGAAGGAAAGACGGTTGCAGGGAGCGCCGCATGACCAACCTGTTAAGGCTCTCCGGGGTGCACACCCATATCGGCCGCTATCACATCCTCCAGGGCATCGATCTCGCTGTCGCGCAGGGGCAGACCACGATGCTGCTCGGCCGCAACGGCGCCGGCAAGACCACGACATTGCGCACCATCATGGGCCTCTGGCAGGCCTCCTCCGGCGAGATCAGCCTCGCCGGCGAGCGCATCGAGAGCCGTGCGACGCCCGACATCGCGCGGCTCGGCGTCGGTTACGTGCCGGAGAGCATGGCGGTGTTCTCCGACCTCACGGTGAAGGAAAACCTGGTGCTGGCGGCGCGCGATGGTCCGCTCGACGACGTCCAGCTCGACTGGATTTTTGGCTTCTTCCCCGCGCTGCGCCGGTTCTGGCTGTCGCGCGCGGGAAGTCTCTCGGGCGGACAGAAGCAGATGTTGTCGATTGCCCGCGCCATCATCGAACCGCGCAAGCTCTTGCTGATCGACGAGCCGACCAAGGGGCTGGCGCCGGCGATCGTGATGGCGCTGATCGAGTGCCTGAAGGAGATCAAGCGCAAGGGCGCCACCATCCTGATGGTCGAGCAGAACTTCTTTGCCGCCCGCGAGCTCGGCGACAACGTACTGGTGATGGACAACGGCACCATCGTTCATCGCGGCGAGATGGCGGCCCTGGCCTCCGACGTGCCGCTGCAGGAGCGGCTGCTCGGCCTGAGCCTGGAGACGCATCAATGACCGAGCTCGCCGCAACCGATCCGCTGCCGAAGCCGAAGCGCGACATCGCGCCGATCCTGCTGCCGATCGCGGTCGCGCTCGTGATGATCCCGCTGATCGGCTCCCCCAGCACCTGGCTGACGCTGACGGCCGCGAGCCTCGCGATGGGCATGATGATCTTCATCATGGCCTCCGGACTCACGCTCGTGTTCGGCCTGATGGACGTGCTCAATTTCGGCCATGGCGCCTTCATCGCGGTCGGGGCTTATGTCGCAACCCTGGTGCTGGCGCCGTTCGCGGCCTCGCTCCAGGTGGATTCGCTGTGGGTGAACCTCGCGGTGCTGGCGCCGGCTGCATTGCTGTCGATGGCGGTCTCCGGCGCGCTCGGCCTGATCGTCGAGCGGGTGCTGATCCTGCCCGTCTACGGCCAGCATCTGAAGCAGATCCTGATGACGACGGGTGGCCTGATCGTCGCCGAGCAGACGCTCTATGCGGTGTGGGGGCCGCAGATCATCCCGACGCCGCTGCCGACGTCGCTGCGCGGCTCCTTCATTCTCGGCGACGTCGCGATCGCGAAATACCGCGTGCTGGCGACGCTGATCGGCCTTGCCGTCTTCATCGCGATCCAGCTCGTGCTCAACCGGACCAAGCTCGGGCTTCTGATCCGCGCCGGCGTCGAGGATCGCGAGATGGTCGAGGCGCTCGGCTATCGCATCCGCCGTCTGTTCCTCGGCGTGTTCATGACGGGATCGGCGCTCGCCGGCCTCGGCGGCGTGATGTGGGCGCTGTATCGCGAGCAGGTCCACGCCTCCATGAGCGACGACCTCACCGTCTTGATCTTCATCGTCGTCATCATCGGCGGCCTCGGCTCGATCGGCGGCTGCTTCATCGGCGCGATCCTGGTGGCGATGATTGCGAATTACGGTGGCTTCCTGGTGCCGAAGCTCGCCCTCGTCTCCAACATCCTGCTGATGGTCGCCATTCTGATGTGGCGGCCGCGCGGCCTCTATGCGGTGACCAGCCGATGATGATCCTGTCAGGCGATCCGCCGCGCAGCCGCGTGCTCACGCTCGTTCTCGTCCTCATCATCCTGGCGCTGGTGGCGACGCCGTTCCTGTTCCCCGGGGCGAAGGCGCTGAACGTCGCGGCCAAGATCTGCGTTTTTGCCGCGCTGGTCGCCTCGTACGACCTCCTGCTCGGTTATACCGGCTCAGTGTCGTTCGCGCACACCATGTTCTACGGGATCGGCAGCTACGCGATCGCGATCGCGCTGTACGGGATGGGCCCGAATTGGGGCGCGGTCGCAACGGGCATCGTGGTCGGCCTGCCGCTTGCCGCGCTGCTTGCGCTTGCGATCGGGCTGTTCTCGCTGCGGGTCGCCGCGATCTTCTTTGCCATGATCACGCTCGCGGTCGCATCCGCCTTCCAGGTGCTGGCCTCGCAGCTGTCCTGGCTGACCGGCGGCGAGGACGGGCGCAGCTTTCAGCTGCCCGAGCTGCTCAGGCCCGGCACGGTGCTGATGTCGAAGAACTTCATGGGATTCGAGGTCAACGGCCGCATCCTGACCTACTATCTGGTGTTCGCCGTCTCGGCCCTGATGATCCTCGCTTTGCTGCGGGTGGTGAACTCGCCGTTCGGGCGCGTGCTGCAGGCGATCCGCGAAAACCGCTTCCGCGCCGAGGCGCTCGGCTTCCGCACCGTCTTCCACCTGAGCTACGCCAACTGCATCGCCGCACTGGTCGCCGCCGGCGCCGGCATCCTCAATGCGCTGTGGCTGCGTTATGCCGGTCCCGATACCTCGCTCAGCTTCTCGATCATGCTGGACATTCTCCTGATGGTCGTGATCGGCGGCATGGGCACGATCTACGGCGCGATCATCGGCGCCACCATCTTCATCCTCGCCCAGAACTATCTGCAGTCGCTGATGGGCGTCGCCTCCAAGGCGGCGTCGGAAGCCGGCCTGCCGCTGCTGCCCGGGCTGCTGCATCCCGACCGCTGGCTGCTGTGGCTCGGGCTGCTCTTCATCGCCAGCGTCTACTTTTTTCCGACCGGCGTGGTCGGACGGCTGCGCAATCTCGGCGGCGACAAGAGCGCGGACGGATCGCATTAACGCGCGATTCATGATGCAGCGCGGCGGCTCGCTGGACACGACCGTGATCTCGCAACGAGATTAACGCTCAGGTAACTGGCTTTCCTAAGCTTTACGCCATTTGTGTGATGTATTCCTGTCCCTCCAGGGAGGGGGAATGCGCCAGGTCTTTGCAAGGATTGCAGCCGGAATGTTCCTAGCCGCGAAGCACGGCTGGGAGGCAGCCATTCGGCGCGGACCGGTGCTGTGGCTCACTTTGTGCGGCGTGTTGCTGGTCGCGGGGATCTTCGCCGTGACCGCCATGGCCGTCGGCGAATTTCGCGAACGTACCCTGGCCAACCGCGAGCGCGAGCTGGAAAATACGGTGCAGCTGATCGCACGGCACTTCGATCAGCAATTTGAAGATTCCGACATCGTCGCCGCCGATGTGATCGGGCAGATGAACCTGCCGGAGATCAGTTCGGCCGCGATGTTCCGCGAGCGCATGTCCGGACCCGCGACGAACCAGATGCTGCGAAGCAAGATCGGCCCGGTGTCTTACCTCGGCGATATCGCGATCTACGATGCCGACGGCGAACTGATCAACTGGTCGCGGGCCCAGCCGCTCCCCAAGATCAACATCTCCTCGCGCGCCTACTTTCAGACCTTCAAAGCGAATCCCATGGCCGAACCGGTGATTCTGGAATCGGTCCGCAGCTTCATCATCGGCAAATGGACCACGGTCGTCGCGCGTCGGCTGAACGGCGTGGACGGCAGCTTCTTCGGCACGATGGTCCGCCGGATCGATCCGGACAGCTACCAGAACTATTTCGCATCCGTTGCGCTTGCGGAGGGCACGGCGATCTCGCTGTTCGACCGCAATGGCAAGATGCTGTCGCGCTACCCGCATGTCGAAGAGCTGATCGGCAGGGACTTCAAGGACGCGCCGCTGATGCGCAAGATGCTGGCCGAAGGCGGCCGGCACACCCTGCGCGTCAGGGGCCCGATCGACGGCGACGAGCGCCTCGGCTCCGGGGCCTCGCTTTCGCATTTCCCGCTGATCATCGTCGCGACCAACACCACGAGCGCGGCGCTGGCCGACTGGCGGCAGCAGACCGGTTTCATGGTCACCACCGCCGCGCTTTCGGCAACCGTGATTGCGCTGATCCTGTTCCTGATCGTTCGCCAGATCAACCGGCAGAACCGCGAGGCGCAGCAACGGCTGGAAGCGGGGCGGGGGCGGCTCGACACCGCCTTGAACAACATGTCGCAAGGGTTGATCCTGTACGATGCCGCCGGATACATCGTCACCTGCAACCGCCGCTACGCCGACATGTTCGGCCTCTCGCACGACGTCATCAAGCCCGGCTGCCACATCCATGAGGCAATGCTCCATCGCAAGGAGCGTGGCGCGTTCGGCGGCGACGTCGATGCGTTTTGCGTCGACGTCATGAAGGTCGTCGCCGAAGGCACCGTCTCCACCAGGCTGCACGAGCTGCCTAACGGCCGCACCTTTCAGGTCATCAACACCCCGCTCGCGCAGGGCGGATGGGTCGCCACGATCGAGGAGATCACCGAACGCCGCAAGCTGGAGCAGGAACGCGACCGCAACTACATGTTCTTGCGCGAGATCATCGACCATATCCCGTCGCAGATCACGGTGAAGGATGCTCAAACGCGGCAATATCTGCTGGTCAACCGGACCGCCGAAGAACAATTCGGCCAATCGAGTGAAAACATCGTTGGCAAGACCCCCTTCGACATCTACCCGGATGCCTCCGCCAGGATCGTCACCGAAGATGACAGCAAGGCGCTGAAGTCGGGCGGGGGATTGTTCAAGGACGAGCATGCCTGGCAGAGCCAGGCCAAGGGAATGCGCTACATCACCTCGACCCGGATCGGAATCCGCGACGAATCCGGCGAGCCGCGTTACATCATCAACGTCGTCGAGGATGTCACCGAACGGCGGCGCGCCGACGAGAAGATCGCGCATATGGCGCATTACGATGCGCTCACCGACCTGCCCAACCGGGTGCTGTTCCGCGAGCAGATCGAGCGTGAACTGGAGAAGGTTGGCGGCGGCAGTCAGTTCGCGCTGCTCTATATCGATGTCGACGAGTTCAAGGGCATCAACGATTCGCTCGGTCATCACGTCGGCGACGAGCTGTTGAAGGGAATCGCGGCGCGCATCCGCGGCTGCCTCGGACCGGGCGACCTGATCGCGCGGCTCGGCGGCGACGAATTCGCGGTGATCCAAACCGGGATCGAATCGTCTGCCGACGTGGTGTCATTCGTGACGCGGATCTTCGAGGCGATCCGCCGGCCCTATCACTGCTTCGGCCATCAGCTCTCGACCGACGCCAGCATCGGCATCGCGATGGCGCCGCAGGACGGCACCGATCTCGACCAGCTCGTCAAGAATGCCGATCTCGCGATGTACGGCGCCAAGGCCGAAGGACGCCGCACCCACCGCTTCTTCGAGCCGGAGATGGATGCGAGCGCCAAGGCGCGCCTGAGCCTGGAGCAGGATCTGCGCCAGGCCCTGGTGAACGGCGGCTTCGAGATCCACTATCAGCCGCTGGTGGACCTGCGCACCAACGCGGTCACGGGCTGCGAGGCGCTGCTGCGCTGGCGGCATCCCCAGCGCGGCATGGTGTCGCCGGCGGAGTTCATTCCGATTGCCGAGGACACCGGCCTGATCAACGAGCTCGGCGACTGGGTGCTGCGCATGGCCTGCAGCGAGGCCGCAACCTGGCCGGCGCATGTGCGTGTCGCGGTCAATGTCTCGCCGGTACAGCTCAAATGCGACACGCTGGCACTGCGGATCGCCGGCGCGCTCGCCGCTTCCGGACTTGCTCCGTCCCGGCTCGAGCTCGAGATCACCGAGGCCGTGCTGATCCGCGACGACGAGGCGGCGCTCTCGATCCTGCACCAGCTCCGCGCCATCGGCGTGCGCATCGCGCTCGACGATTTCGGCACCGGCTACTCCTCGCTCAGCTATCTGAAGCGCTTCCCGTTCGACAAGATCAAGATCGACCGCTGCTTCGTCGCCGATATCGCCGAGGCGAGCGGCGCGCCCGTGATCGTGCAGGCGGTGGTGAACATCGCCGCCGCCAGCAACATGACCACGGTCGCGGAGGGCGTCGAGACCGAGGCACAGCGCGAGATGCTGCGTGCGCTCGGCTGCACGGAGATGCAGGGCTACCTCTTCAGCAGACCGAAGCCGGCCAGCGAAGTGCGAAAGCTGTTCGGCCCGAGCCATGCCTTGCCGGTGGCAGCGGTGGCCTGACATGGCGAAGCCGGGGAAAACGTCAGCCAAGACGGTCGACGTTGCGGATTCCTATGCCGTGCGGCTGATGCAGCATCTGGTGGTGCCGACCTTCGTGATCGATCCGAAGCGCCGCGTCGTGATCTGGAACAGAGCCTGCGAGCGGCTGACCGGCGTCGCCGCCTCCGAGGTGATCGGCACAAATAAGCATTGGCAGGCCTTCTACGAGACCAGGCGCCCTTGCCTCGCCGACCTCGTCGCGCTCGACCGCCCGGAACAGCTGCCGGAGTTCTATTCGGAATATGCCGCGCGCGGCCATAACGGGCTCGGCTTCAGCGCCGAGAACTGGTGCGTGATGCCGAAGCTCGGCAGCCAGCTCTATCTCGCCATCGACGCCGGCCCCATCCACGACGAGGCCGGCCATCTGATTGCGGTGGTGGAGACTTTGCGCGACCTTACCGACCAGAAGCGCGCCGAGATGGCCCTGAAGGAGCTCGCCACCAAGGACGGGCTGACCGGCCTGTCGAACCGCCGTGCGTTCGACCAGATGCTGATGAGCGAATGGGCCCGCGCCCAGCGGACGCAGAAGCCGATGGCGCTGCTGTTCGTCGATGTCGATCATTTCAAGCTGTTCAACGACCGCCACGGCCATCAGAGCGGCGACGAATGCCTGCGCGCGGTCGCGTCCGTCGTCAGCCGGTATGCCGTGCGCCCGCTCGATCTCGCCAGCCGCTATGGCGGTGAGGAATTCGCGCTGATCCTGCCGGACATGGATTGCGATACCGCCTGCGTCATCGCCGACGAGATCCGCTGCGCCGTGATGGCCTTGCGGATCGCGCATGGCGCCATCGGGGCCGGCGACCACGTCACCCTCAGCGTCGGCGTCGGCAGCCACATTCCCGGCGAAACCGACGGCGGCCCCGACCGGTTGCTGGGCGCAGCCGACCAGGCGCTCTATGCGGCCAAACGGCTCGGCCGCAACCGCATCATGTGTGCCGAACGGCTGCTCGCCGAGTTCGCCAAGCTCGGGCGGGACGGCGTGCCGGTTCCTGGCCGCACGCCCCGTAAATCAGCCTAGCCGGAGATGGCGGAAGCGGTTGCCCGCCCCCCGCCAATCGGCTAAATGAACCTCCACTAGCACCCGTAGCTCAGCTGGATAGAGCGTTGCCCTCCGAAGGCAAAGGTCACACGTTCGAATCGTGTCGGGTGCGCCAGTCTCTTCCAGTCTGTGCTGGAGCTCCCACCCGAGTCGCCTTGTTACCGCCGCGCTGGAAGGAATCCCCTGCTCAGCGCGAGCCTGCGCTCACGTCAGCATCGAGATGATCGCCTGGACCTGGTCGGAAGCCGACGTGACCAGTCCGTCGTACGACGTCTGACCGTGTGCGGCCGCCTTCAGGATGCATTCGGCTACGGCCGCTTTCAGGCCGAACACCGACTGATCGGGCGGCACGCTCGCCATCACGGCCTCGAGCGCCTGACGCATCGTTCGAATGAGTTCGGAGCTGTATTGCATGGGCTGTCCTCCGCGACCTCATATTAGAGCGCATGCCCATGCGTGCCACTCACAAGCCTGAGATTGCTCTGCGAATCACACCTCACCTCGCGCTTCGTGCCGCTCAATTGTATCATCTTGCCATGAGCGAATCCGACACGGCGACCGGCGAAGCCTCGCCCGTCCGCAAGATCATCCATATCGACATGGATGCCTTCTACGCGTCCGTGGAACAGCGCGATCATCCGGAGCTGCGCGGAAAGCCGGTCGCCGTCGGAGGCTCCGCGGAACGTGGCGTCGTCGCGGCCGCCAGCTATGAAGCCCGCGAGTTCGGCGTTCGCTCCGCCATGCCATCCGTGACGGCGAAGCGACAATGTCCCGATCTGATCTTCGTCAAACCGCGCTTCGAGGTCTACAAGGCGATCTCCAGGCAGATCCGCGACATCTTCGCGGAGCACACCCCCATCATCGAGCCGCTGTCGCTCGACGAGGCCTATCTCGACGTGACCCAAAACCTCCAAGGCATCCCGCTGGCGCGCGACATTGCACTCAAGATCCGCGAGAGGATCAAGGCCGAGACGGGTCTCAACGCTTCGGCCGGCGTCTCCTACAACAAGTTTCTGGCCAAGCTCGCCTCCGATCATCGCAAGCCCAACGGTCAGTTCGTGATCTCACCGGAGATGGGACCCGCCTTCGTCGAGACGCTGCCCGTCGGAAAATTCCATGGGATAGGCCCGGCCACGGGCGCGAAGATGAACGCGCTCGGCATGTTCACCGGTCTCGATATTCGCCGTCAGACGCTGGAGTTCATGAATGCCAATTTTGGCAAGTCGGGCGCCTATTATTACTGGATCTCGCGCGGTGTCGACGACCGGCCGGTCCGGGCCAACCGGGTCCGCAAGTCCATCGGCGCGGAGACCACGTTCTCGAACGATCTCACCCAATTCGACACGCTGGTCGCCGAGCTCAAGCCGCTCATCGACAAGGTGTGGCGCCATTGCGAGGCGACGGGCAGCCGTGGCCGCACCGTCACCTTGAAGATCAAGTTTGCCGACTTCGAGATCATCACGCGCAGCAGGTCCGCTGTTTCGCCGGTTGCAGGCCGGGCCGATCTTGAGCGGCTGGCTTGCGGCCTGCTCGAAGTCGAGATGCCGCTGCCCAAGAGCGTCAGGCTGCTGGGGGTCTCGCTGTCTTCCCTCCAGGCCGGGGACGATGCGGAGCCGCCGCAGCTGACTCTCGGCATCTGAACCAAACTGACGGGCTTTCGGCGGACGCAGACAGCCACGTCAGCGCGCTCGCAACGCGAATCTACTGGGGCGGGCGTTCAGACTCGCCACCGAAGGTCGGTCCGCCGGCGCCGATCAATGCCTCACGTGCTCGAACACCACGATCACGCCCGTCGGCTGGGGCTCGTGCGCCATCAGGCGGGTCAGCTCGGAATCGCCCCAATCGGCGAGGCTGACGACTTCGCCGCTCTGGCGCTCGGTGCTGGGCGGCGCCGTGGGCTCGACGACCTTCAGCCCCGTCTCATCGACGAAGAAAGTGTGCTCGCCGAACATGCTGTTGAGCTGCGGCATCGCGGGATGCTCGTCGGGCAGCACTTGAGCGCCGAGCTGGTTGACGGTCTGCTTCACCTGTTCGGATGTGAGCTTCATGAGCTGCTCCGTTTCTGTCACGTCGGTTTCATTGAGCTGAGCCAGAGCGGGCGTTCCCTGCGCCGATGTTCGCGTGGCCCAATCTCCCGAACAGGTGCTACGCACAAATGTTCCGGAGAAATGCATTTCGTGATCGCGCGTCGCGTCTGCCGCGCTTGCGGCACGAGATCGCCACAGGACGCACATGATTCGACATTCCAAGAGCCGAATTCCAAGAGCCGAATTCGCTACTCGCTTCTGTTCTCGCCAACAGAGAGCGCGCAGATGCGTGACAGATATGTGTAGGACAGCCCGGTCTCCTCGGCCCAGGCGTTGAACTGCGCCTGCACTCTTGCCAGATCGCCCTTCGACTTGACCTCTTCGGCAATGTCGAGACCGGCATCGCGCAGGCAGGCCACGACGTCCCTGGACGTCACAAAGCCGTCCCAGCCGACGAACCGCAGCAGCATCTGGCCGGTATTGCCACCCAACCGGCTGCCGCGCTTGCTCAGGAAATCGAGCAGGCCGATCTGGTCGGACGGCGGCCATTTCGCCAGAAACTTGCCGAAACTGCCGTGCTCCTTTGCGATCTCCTGGACGAAGGCCGCGTTGTCGCGCACTGACATGATCTTGGCACCGTTGCGCACGATGCGGGCGTCGCGCAGCAGGCCCTCCCAATAATCCTCCGGCTGGAAGGTGAGCTTGGCCGGCTGGAAACGCAGGAAAGCGTCTTCAAAGCCGTCCCATTTCGTCTCGATCACGCTCCAGGCAAAGCCCGCGCAAAACACACGCTTGGTCATCTCTGCGAGGATGCGGTCGTCGCCGCGTTTGGCGAGGCCCTTCAGGTCGGGCTTTTCGGGCATCAGCTTTTCGAGCGCCTTGGGCCCGCCCTTGCGTTTTTCGGCGCGAGCACGAATGGTCTTGAAGGAGGTCATTGGGGACGAGCTGTTGGGGACACGAGCTGTTGAGGATACGCCACGACATCAGAATTCGATGATCCGGTCCAGCCCGGCGACGCTTCGATGCTTGCACCCGCGGATGCGCCGCAGCATACTGCCCGCGTTGAATTGGCGAGAGATGCGGCTGGTCTGCTCTTGCGTTCAGATATTTTGCAATCCCGAGCATTTTTGACGTCTCACCCCTGGATTTCCAATGCGCTGCCTGGTCGTGGCCGACCTGCACTATTCGCTGCCTCAGCTCGACTGGCTCGTCAGCGCCGCTCCGCGATTCGACCTCGTGATCTTCGCCGGCGATGCGCTCGACATCGGCTCGATGGTGGATTTTCGCGCGCAGATCGTGGTGGTGAAGAAGTACCTCGCCCTGCTCGCCAGCAAGACCCGCGTGATCCTCTGCTCCGGCAATCACGACCTCGACGAGCGCAATGCGGAAGGCGAAAAGATCTCGCGCTGGATCTCGGAGGTGCGCGAGTTGGGCATTGCCTGCGACGGTGACGGCCTCACCATCGGTGACACGCTGTTCACGGTGTGCCCATGGTGGGATGGGCCGCTGGTCAAGCAACGTCTCGTCGCGCAGCTCGGCGCCGCCGCGGCCGGCCGGCCGCAGCGCTGGATCTGGATCCATCATGCGCCGCCGGCGGATTCACCGACGAGCTGGGGCGGCAAGCGCTTCTTTGGCGACGTCGAGCTGGTGCAATGGATCATGCAGTACCAGCCCACGATGGTGATCTCGGGCCATGTGCATCAATCGCCGTTCATTAACGATGGCTCGTGGTTCGACCGGCTCGGCCAGAGCTGGGTCTTCAACACCGGCCTGCAGCCCGGCCGCCCGCCGACATATATCGTGCTGGACCTCGAAGCGGACAGGGCGTTCTGGCTTGCGGCCGGCGAGGCGCAATGGATCGATCTTGGCGCGCCGCTGCAGCGGCCCGCCGCTCCGATCGAGGCGCCGCCCGACTGGCTCACATTCTTGGATCGGATTGCCGATCCGAACCTGGCGAGACCTCGAGCGGCGGCAGGTTGATCATGCTCTGGAGCACCTCGCCGACCATGGCCAGATGGGTGCCGTGGCCGGCATATTGCTGCTTGAGATCGGCGAGATAGGTGTTGGCCACATTGAGCCGCTGCGCCAGCATCTTGGCGATCAGAAGCGCCACGCCCGCCTCCTGCCTGAGGAACGAGGCGGCATCCTCGAATTCGTAGACGACGGAATCGGAGCAGGCCCGTACGGTCGCCGTGTGCGGCTGCCCCAGCAGCACCGACATTTCGCCCAGCACCGCGCCGGGCTCGGCCACCGTGGCGACCACCATCTCACCCTTGAGCACTTCGAGCTTGCCCTGCATCAGCACATAGAGATGACCGGTGGTGCCGCCCTCGGCGACGATAGTCGTGCCGGCCGCAACCTGCCGCTCGGTCCCACCGGTGCAATAGTCCAGAACTGCGCGCATCCGACCAAAGCTCCCGTCTCAGGGAGATACTAGGGCACGATCGGCGTCGCGCGCTTGCTCAAATTTGTGGCAAGCCGCGCACCCGCGACAGACGCTTCGCGAGATGGACCGACTGCCAGTCTCCGAGACCAGTGTCCTCGAACCCTGCCTTCTTCGCAAGGCCGCGCATCTCGGCGTTCACGCGCGCGGTCTCGGCGGCAATCATCTCATGACCGAGATCGCTCGCGTGCCTCTCCATTGCCGTCATCATCCGGAGGCCGACGCCCTGGCGCTGAAAGACATCGGCAACGGACATGGCGAAATCGCCATGCCGTGCAGCCGCATCATAAGCGTATCTGGTTTCGCCGATGATGGTGCCTCGCCCTTCCTGCCTGATCTCGGCGAGCAGGGTGAAATGATCGGGATGGCTGGTCCTGGCGACGCATTCGGCCGCGACCATTGCAAAGTCCGCCCGCGCGCCCATGAAGCGCTTGTTGCGCGATGTCGTGGAGAGGCTCGTGAAATAGATGGTGAGGCTCTCGACATCCGACGCGCCGGCCGGCCTGATACGAAGCGTGGCGTTGGCTTCGGCTGACTCGACAATGGCATCCAGCAATGACTGTGACATGCGCGAGGCTTTCGGCAGGTTGCATCGAATGCACACCTAGCCGAGACCGCGCGCTTACCGCTTGGACGGTACTGCCAATCTTGCGGCCGAAAACGAACAGTTCGTTGCTCAGTGCCGGACCTCACACGCGCGAGAGTGAAGGCACCTCCTCCGGCACGATCGCCTGCAGGCCGCCGAAGCGACGCTCGCGGCCGTGGAAGGAGACCAGGGCCGCGGCGAGATCACCCGCGTCGAATTCGGGCCACATCCGCTCGGTGAAGTGCAGCTCGGCATAGGCACCTTCCCAGAGCAGGAAGTCCGACAGCCGCTTCTCACCCGAAGTGCGGATGATGAGGTCGACGTCGCGCAAACCGGCCTCGCCGGTGACGAGCTGCGAGAACGCCTCGCGGGTGAGGCTCGTCAGCGCCGCCGCCTTCGCCGCCGCGTTGAGGATGGCATCGCGGGCGGAATAGTCGACGGCGATGCGCAGATGAAGCGTGCCGCCGTGCGCGGTGGCATCTTCCGCACGCGCGATCGCGTTAGCAATCCCATCGGGCAGGCGGTCGCGGCGGCCGATCACGGTGAGGCGCACGCCGTTCTTGACCAGGCTCTGCACCTCGTTGGCGAGGTAGAAGCGCAGAAGCGTCATCAGCGCGGCGACCTCGGTCTTCGGTCTTCGCCAATTGTCGGTGGAGAAGGCGTAGAGCGTCAGCGTGCCGATACCCTGCTTGGGCGCGGCTTCGACGATGCGGCGGATCGCCTCGACGCCGGCCTCATGGCCGCGCACGCGTGACAGGCCGCGCCGCGTCGCCCATCTGCCGTTGCCATCCATGATGATGCCGACGTGAAGCTTCTCGTTGCGGGACGCAAGGTCACTTTGCATCGCAAAGTCTCCGGTCAAAAAAGGGGAAGGATCAGGTCGAGACGATACCGAGACGGCCGAGCGGCGCCGCCTCGCGGCCGGCGGCCTTGGCGGCGTCGCGCACCAGGCGTTCGAGCACGGCGAGATAGTCGAGGAAGCGGCGGCGGCCGGCCTTGGTCAGGCGGCAGGTCGTGTGCGGGCGATTGCCCTCATAGCCCTTGGTCACCTCGACGAGGCCGGCTTCCTGGAGCACGGCGAGATGCCGGCTGAGATTGCCGTCGGTGAGGCCGCAGAGCTGCTTGAGATCGGCGAACGCCAGCCCCTTCGGATGCGCCATCAGCGAGGTCAGCAGTCCGAGCCTCGCCTTCTCGTGGATCACGCGGTCCAGTCCTTCATAAGAGAAGGGTGCGCTGTCAATCTTCGACATCATGGTCTCCGGATGCGAAATGCAGAATGCCCGCCATCACCGACTGCCCGATTACGAAGGGCAGGCCCATGGTCCATGGCGACAGCGTGTGGGTTTGGCTCGCGAGCACGACTACCGCGAAGCCGGAGATGAAATACCAGGCGCCGGCGAGCGCCACGGTGCGTGGCAGCGAGCGGACGGAGGCGAAAATGCCGAGCGACACCAGGATCTGCCACAGGCCTGGCAGCAGCCACAGCGTTTCGCCTGCGAACTTCCACATCACCACCGCAAGCAGCACACCGGCAACGCCTGCGGGCAGGAACTGCTCGACGGCCTGGTGGATCATGGCATCGGCGAGGCCCGAATGATGGCGGCGCGAACGTGCGCGCATCTCGACACCGATCATCAGGCCGGAGAGCCCGGCGGCAATGAACCAGCCGAAGAAGAAACCGAGCGGCTCGCCGGTGGGATCGCCGAGCAGCCAGAATTCCAGGATTGCGGTCAGAAGCGCGACCGCACCGGTCGCGGCCATCGTCGCCGGGCCGTAGCCGCGGAATGCCGTGCCAGCCGCGATCTGGCTGCGGATCGCCACGATGTCGGCCAGTGCCTTGTCGAGATCGCGCATTGGCAACGCCAAAACCTCGTTCCGCCCATGTTGCCGGGACTATCGGTCCCCGTTACTTTGTACCGCAAAGTATATCGGATGGCAAAGTAAAGACAAGCCCCCCAGCGCCGCCCGAGAAGTCCGGTCCTCGGCAGACAACTGCCGGTTGCACGACACCTGCTCCCGCAGATAAGATGCACGCGAACGCGCTCTGGGGGGAAAGTATGTGGCTTAGGTCATTCATCGTTGCGTCTTTATTGCAGGTGAGCGTTGGCAGCGTTGCGCACGCGGCCGGGCCATTTGGCAGCGTCAAAATCGGCAACTGGGTCGGCGGCGCGTTCAGCAATGACGAAACGGGAGCCTTCTCGCATTGTGCCGCGACGGCGCCTTATGCCAACGGCGTCATTCTCGTCGTCGGCCAGAATACTGGGGGCTCGTGGATATTGAGCTTTGCGAGTCCCAGCTACCGCTTCAAGCAGGGCGAGAACGCCGCGATCGACGTCATCTTTGACGGACAGGAGCAGGCCAGACTGTTCGCCACGGCCAACCAGACGAACATGCTCAGCTCCGTCATGCCTGCCAACGTGGTACGAACGTTTCAGAAGGCAAGCCTGATGGTCGCGACGAGCGGCCGCACCGTGCTGAATTTCGACCTGACCTCGGCCGGGCCCGTGATTGCGGCATTGGCCAATTGCGTCACCAAGGTGAAAGCCGACGGGCTCGACAAGGCCGGCGATTTTACCAAGATCGCCGCCAAGCCGCAGGCCGCGCCGGACAAGCAGACGCCATCGGCCGGCAGCAAACCTGCCAGAGCCAAGAGCGGCACCGGGTTCGTCGTGAGTGCCAGCGGACACGTCGTCACCAATAACCATGTGATCAGTGGCTGCGTCGGCGACATCAAGGGCAATCTCACGGGCGAAGCCGGGATGGTTTTGCGGGTGGTGTCGAGCGACGCCAACAACGACCTCGCGTTGCTGCAGGCGCCGTCGACGACCACGTTCAAGGAGTTCGCCCGGATCCGCGACCGCTCGATCCGCTCCGGCGATTCCGTCGTCGCGATCGGCTTTCCCTTCCATGGGCTGCTGACTTCGGACTTCACCGTGACGACCGGCATCGTCAGCTCGCTCAGCGGCATGCGCAACGATTCGCGTTTCCTGCAAATCAGTGCGCCGGTGCAGCCCGGCAATAGCGGCGGCCCGCTGTTCGACACCACCGGGCAGATCGTTGGCGTCGTTACGGGAAAGCTGGACGGATTACGGATGGCCGCTGCGACCGGCAACATCCCCGAGAACATCAACTTCGCGATCAAGACCGGCGCGCTGCGCGATTTCCTCGACAACTCCGTGGTGCCCTACCAGACTGCCGAACCGAAGAGCGAGATCAAGACCACCGACATCGCCGGCAACGCGCGGCCGTATACGATGCTGATCTCGTGCAACGGCACGGAGCAGGCTGAGGCGAAGCGGTAGCGGCAAGGCAGGCGGCGTCTGCGCGGCCGCCGCGAAACGCACCACGCCGTTTTATTCCAGATCGACGGGCGTTGGCGTGCAGGAAGCCTTGATACGCAAGAAAAAAGCCCTGCCGAACGGGCAGGGCTCCAATCGCGAACATCACAAGATCGCTACTCGACCTTGAGGCCCGCGAACTCGACAACCTTCTTCCATTTCTCGGTTTCGGCCTTGATCTCCTCGCCGAACGCCTCGGGCGTCTGCGCCCGCGGCTCGCCACCGAGCTCGACCAGGCGCTTGGCCATGTCCGGCTCCTTGATCAGCGTGTTGATCTCGCTGTTGAGCTTGGCGATGACCTCCTTGGGCGTGTTCTTCGGCGCTCCCATGCCGAACAGCGCGCTCGCCTCGTAGCCCTTCACGGTCTCGCCGATCGCCGGCACGTCGCGCAGCTGCGGCGAGCGCTCCGCCGTGGTGACGCCGATGGCGCGGAGCGAGCCGGACCGGATGTGCTGGATGATCGAGGGCATGTTGTCAAAGATCACCTGCACCTGGCCGCCGAGCATGTCGGTGATCGCGGGCGCGGCGCCGCGATAGGGCACGTGCTGCATCTTGCAGCCGGTCAGCGCCATGAACATCTCGCCGGACAGATGCACCGAGGTGCCGTTGCCGGAGGATGCCATGTTGACCTTGCCGGGATTGGCTTTCACGTATTCGATGAATTCGGCGACGGTCTTGGCCGGCACGTCCTTGTTGACGGTCATCACGTTCGGCACGCGCTGGAACGAGGCGACCGGCGCGATGTCGCGCACGAAGTTGAACTTCAGGTTGGAGTAGAGCGAGGCATTGATGTAGTTGGCCGGATTGATCAGTTGCAGCGTATAGCCGTCGGGCTCGGCGTTGACGACCGATTCGGTGGCGATATTATTGCCGGCACCCGGCTTGTTCTCGATCACGAATTGCTGGCCGAACTTCTCCGACAGCCGCTGGCCGATCAGCCGCGCCAGGATGTCGGTGGCCCCGCCCGGCGGATAGCCGACCACCCATTTCACCGGATGGGTCGGATAGTCGGCGGCAAGCGCCTTCGACAGCGGGCTGGCTGCAAGCGGACTGGCGGCGAGCAGGCTCAGCGCGGTACGGCGAGTGATCATCTCAAGGGTTCTCCCAAGTGTTGTTCTTGAAGCCAGATAGCTTGAAAATGGCGTCGGCGCGCTTGTACCAAAGCTTGCCACAGGCGGAAAGTGCACGGGGGGCATCGCGACGAAAGGATAAGGCATGGCGGTCAAGGTCGAAGCTCTCGATCATCTCGTGATCAACGTCGCGGACGTTGCAGTGACCGCCGCGTGGTACGGCAAGATTCTCGGCATGGAAGTCAAGGTGTTCGACCCCGGCGGCGGCAAAGCGCCGCGGACTTCTCTTCAATTCGGTAACCAGAAGATCAACGTCCGGCCGCGCGATGCCGACAAGGTGGAGTGGTTCACCGCGGACTACCAGACCGCCGGCAGCGAGGATCTGTGCTTCCTCACCTCCGCCAGTCCCGACGAGGTGGTGGCGCATTTGAAGGCACATGGCGTCGCGATCGAACAGGGCCCGGCTCCCAAGCAAGGTGCCCGCGGCACCCTGCACTCGGTCTATTGCAGGGATCCGGATGGCAGCCTGATCGAGATTTCGTCATATGAGGACGGCGGCCGGTAAGGCCAAGCCGCCTGCCCCACGCACCGTCATTGCGAGGAGCCCTTGCGACGAAGCCATCCAGGCTGCCTCCGGGGAGAGATTCTGGATTGCTTCGCTCCGCTCGCAATGACGGCGGAGAGAGCAGGAAGACGCAATCATCAAAGCGCGGCCGCCGGCAAGATGCAGGCTGCACGGGAGGACACATGCCGAATTCGCAAGCCGCCGCCGGAATCGTGGGACCGTTCGACGGGCTCGATGTGCCCTGGCTGCTGAAGATGCGGGCCGAGGTGCGCAGCTCACATCCGTTCCTGATCTGGGCGCCGTTCGATGCGCCCGCGCGGCGCTGGAGCTATGGCGAGTTTCACGAGCGGGTCGGCGCGCTCGCGGCGGGACTGGCGAAGCGCGGCGTGAAGCCGGGCGAGTATGTGCTCATTCACCTCGACAATTGCATCGAGGCGCTGCTGGCCTGGTTCGCCTGTGTCGAACTCGGCGCCATCGCGGTGACCACCAACACGCGCTCGGCGCCGGCCGAGCTCGACTATTTTGCCGATCATTGCGGCGCAGTCGCCGCGATCACCCAGCCGGCCTATGCCGAGATCGTCGCGCAGAATTGCCGCAACATCCGCTGGATGGCGGTGACCTCGCACGATGCGGGCGCGGCGCCCGCGAACCCGGTCTCACGCGGCGACAGCTTTGAGGAGTTGTTCGCCGACAGTGCCGACCGTCCCAGGCGCGCGACCGATCCGCTCGCGCCGTGCAGCGTGCAATACACCTCGGGCACGACATCCCGCCCCAAGGCGGTGCTGTGGACCCATGCCAACGCGCTGTGGGGCGCCAAGGTCAACGCCGCGCACGAGGACCTGCACGCAAGCGACGTGCATCAGACCTATCTGCCGCTGTTCCACACCAACGCGCTGGCCTATTCGATGCTGGCGACGCTATGGGTCGGTGCCACCTGCGTGATCCAGCCGCGCTTTTCCGCCAGCCGGTTCTGGGGCGCCGCGCGCGAGCACGGCTCGACCTGGACCTCGACGATCCCGTTCTGCATGAAGGCGCTGCTCGAGCAGGAAATCCCGAGCGATCACAAATTCCGTCTGTGGGGCACGGCGATCAACGAGCCGCCGGCCTTCGCCGCCTTCGGCGTCAAGATCATCGGCTGGTGGGGCATGACCGAGACCATCACCCACGGCATCGTCGGCGAGATCGACCAGCCCAACATCCCGATGTCGATCGGCCGCGCCGCGAGCGAATACCAGATCCGCATCACCGATGACGACGGCCGGCCGACGAAGGTCGGCGACACCGGCAACCTCTCGATCAAGGGCATTGTCGGGCTGTCGCTGTTCGCTGAATATCTGCACAACGAGAAGGCGACACGCGAGAGCTTCGACGAGCACGGCTTCTTTCTCACCGGCGACCGCGTGGTGCGGCTGGAGAACGGCACTATTCGCTTCGGAGATCGGAGCAAGGACATGCTCAAGGTCGGCGGCGAGAACGTCGCCGCGTCCGAGATCGAGCAGGTGATCGCAGTCGTCCCCGGCGTGCGCGAGGCCGCCGTGGTGGCGAAGACGCATCCAATGCTGGACGAGGTGCCGGTCGTCTTCATCATCCCGCAGGGTGGCGTCGCGGGTGCACGGCCCGATCTCCACGAGGCGGTGATGGCCGCCTGCCGCGCCGGTCTCGCCGACTTCAAGGTGCCGCGCGAGATCCGTTTCGTCGACGACATGCCGCGCTCGACGCTGGAGAAGGTGGCGAAGGCGGAGCTGAGGAAGATGGTGGGCTGAGTTTTTCTGTCGTTCCGGGGCGGTGCGAAGCACCGAACCCGGAACCTCGAGATTCCGGGTTCGCGCTTCGCGCGCCCCGGAATGACTCCTAAATCAGAACGATCCCAGCGCCACCGGGCGGAACGCCTGCAACAGCTGCTGGTCCAGCTTGCCGCCCATGCCTTCCATCATCGCAAACGCGCGCGCGTGGGTGAAAGGCATGCGATAGGCGCGCTTCTCCACGAGGGCCGCGTAGATGTCGACGATGGTCGTGACCCGCACGATATCGCTGATCTGGTTCGACGAGAGATTGTTGGGATAGCCGGAGCCATCGAGGAACTCGTGGTGGTGCAGCACGACGTCCAGCATCTCCGGCGGGAAACCGCCTTGAGCTGCGAGCGCGTCATAGCCGCGGCGCGGATGCTGGCGGATTTCGGCCATCTCCTCGTCGGTGAGCTTGCCGGGCTTGTCGAGCAGCGCGGAGGGAACGAAGGCCTTGCCGACGTCGTGCAGCAGCGCGGCACGGGTCAGCCGGCGCTGGTCGTCCTCGCGCATGCCGAGGTGCTGGGCGAAGGAGACCGCAAATCCGGTCACGAACAGGCAGTGGCGGTAGCTGCCGACATGGTGGCACCCCACCGTGGTGAGCCACTCGCGCAGCGAGGAGTGCTTGATCGCCTTCAGGATCTTGCTCTCGGCGGCGATGACGTCGTCGAACGTGAGAGGCACCCCGAGCGGCAGCTTCTCGAACATCTTCTTCAGCACCGCGTGCGCGGCCTCGACGCCGCGATTGAGCGTCTTGCCGCGATCGGTCGCGTCGTAGACGGCGGTGTCGGGGAAGGCCGCACGGATGCGCTGCAGGATGTCCTCGGGCTGAAGCGGCCGCGAGATGGTGTCGGTGGCGCCTAGCGCCCAGGCCTGCATGGTGCCGTGATGCAGGGCGTCCGCAAGCACGAACAAACGAGGCATCGCGCGATAGGCGTCGCCGCGCAGCTTGTTGCGCACCCGCTGCACGCTCTCGGGCGAGCGCAGATTGATATCGACCACGAGGCCGGAGAGATCGCGCGAGGGCTGCTCGGGGAGCTCCTGCGTCGTCACTGTCGCAACGTCGCCGACCGCCTTGAGGATGCTGGCGAGTTCGGTGCTCTCGTCGCTCCGGTCGGAGGCGAGCAGAAGCCGGCGTTTAGCGGCGGGTTTGGCTGAGGCGTTCATGGCTTCCCCAAGAGCACGGGCGTGTTTCGGGCGAAAGCCTAAGCCGGATCAGGTTCTCCGGCCCTTAAGAGGCGTGCTCAATGGAACCCTGCGGAATCAAGGACAATTTTACGGAACTCGGTTCCCCGGCGGTTCCAATCAAAAACCTCGAAAACAACCCCATGCACAGTAGAGATGTGCTTGCAAACACAGAGCTTTTTTAACGACGAATCCGCCGGAGGCTGCCCCCCGGCGGATCATGTCAGGTCACAATCGCAACCAGCCTTACGCCTTCATCGCGCCCTTCACGGCCTCCGCCGTGATCGGCAGGGCCCGGACGCGGGCGCCTGAGGCGTTGAAGATGGCGTTGCCGATCGCCGGTGCGATCACCGTCACGGCAGGCTCGCCGACGCCGGTGGCCTTTTCGCCATTGGCGATCACGGCGATCGCGACCTCCGGCACCTGGCTCATGCGCAAGGGCGTGTAGCTGTCGAAATTGGTCTGTTCGATGCCACCATCCTTGAGCGTCGCCTTCTCGTACAGCGCCAGCGACAGGCCCCACAGCGCCGCGCCCTCGACCTGGGCGCGGATGTTGTCGGGATGCACCTGCGTGCCGACGTCGGTGGCGACCGTGAGCTTCTTCACGGTCACCTCGCCCGACGGCGCGACGGCGACGTGGGCGACGCAGGCCGTCCAGCTTGCGGTCGCGCGTTCCTGCGACGACACGCAGGCGACGCCCATGCCTTCACCCTTCGGCAGCTTCCTGCTGCCGTAGCCGGCAAGGCCCATCGCGGCGAGCAGCGTGTTGCGCAGCCGCTGCGCGCCGCCGTCGTTCTTGCCGGCGCCGTCGAGAAGCGAGATGCGGAACTGCGCGGGGTCCTTACCCGCGGCAACCGCGATCTCGTCGATCATGCTTTCGACCGCCCAGAAGGTCCAGCCCGGCGCGACCGAGCGGAGCTGGCCGGACGGCGTGGCGTTGTGCGCCATCTCGTTCTTGATCGCGCGCACATGATGGTTGGGCACGGTGTAGAAGAAGTCGGCCCCGTTCACCGTGAAGGAGTCGAGCGGACCCTTCTTGTCGACCGAGGGTGTCAGGAAATCGGGGATTCCCCAGCGCTGGGTCGGCCAGGCCGAAACCACGTCGTGGCTGAGCGCGACGAGCTTGCCGTCGCCGTCCACGCCGGCCTTCACTTTCTGGTAGGTGAGCGGACGCGAGAAATCCATCGTCATGTCGTTCTCGCGCGTGTAGATCACCTTCACCGGCTTGCCGATGGCCTTCGCCGCCTGCACCGCCGGAATCATCATGTCAGCATCGAGCCTGCGGCCAAAGCCGCCGCCGAGCCACATCTGGTGCATGACAACGAACTTCGGATCGATCCCGGCCGCTCCCGCCGCGATCGCGCCGGAGCGCGTTGCGAACTGATTGCCGGAATAGATGTGCAGGATGTCGCCCTTGAACTCCGCAGTGGCGTTCATCGGCTCCATCGGCGCGTGGATATTGATGCTGGTGGTGTACTCCGCCTCCAACACCTTGGCCGCCGTGCCGAACGCCGCCGCGGGATCGCCGTCCTTGACGAAGAATTGCCCGGAATCCTCCAGCTTCTGAAGCCGCTTGGCCTCGTCGAGCAGCGACTGGCTCGACACCTTTGCGTTGGGGCCGCCGTCATAGGCGATCTTCAGCGCCTGCGCCGCTTTCTTGGCATTGGCGTAGGTGTTGGCCACCGCCACGACCCAGCCTGACGTCGTCTGCGTCTTGTCGTCGAGGGTGACGGCCTTGATGAAGCCCGGCACCTTCTTGGCGGCACTGTCGTCGACCGATTTGACCGTGGCGCCGAAGCGCACCGGCGGCGTCACCACCGCGCCATAGGCCATGCCCGGCAGCATCACGTCGATGCCGTATTTGGCCGTGCCATTGGTCTTGGAGGGGATGTCGAGCTGCGGCACCGACACGCCGATCATGGTGTATTGATCCGGCGTCTTCAGCTTGATCGCCTTGAGCTCGTCCGGCGTGAAGGTTTTTGTCGCCTTGCCGCTCTTGACGACATCGGCGAACGACATCGTCTTCTTCGACTTCGGGTGCGAGATCATGGAATCGCGCACCACGAGTTCTGACGCCGGCACGCCCATCGCGGCGGCCGCACCTTCCGTCAACGCCATCCGTCCGGCGGCGCCGGCCCGGCTCATGGCCTCGAAGTTCATCATGGTCGACCAGCTGCCGCCGGTGATCTGCGCACCCAGCACGGGGTCGTTGAACTTCGGATCGTTGGAGGCGAGGTTGACCCGCATGTCGCTCCACTTCGCGCCCAGTTCTTCGGCCACGATCTGCGCCATGGTGGAGGCGATGTGCTGGCCCATGTCGGCCTTGCCGCAGGTCACGGTGACGAGACCATCGGGCGCGATCGCGTACCAGACGCTGGGCTCGAAGTTCGAAGGCGCCGCAAGCGCCTCGCCGATGCCGGGCACGCCGGCATAGCCGAGCACGAGGCCGGTTGCGGCGGTGCCGACCAGGAAGGAGCGGCGGCTGAGATCGGTCGCCTCGGGCGCAACATTATTCACGTGCTTGTTCATGTGGGCCTCCGTTCGTTGCCGGAGGCGGATGCGGTGCGCATCTCGGTTGCGGCGCGCATGATTGCCTTCTGGATCCGCGAATAGGTCATGCAACGGCAGAGATTGCCGTCCATATGCGCCACGACCTCTTCCTTGGTCGGATTGGGATTCTTCGCCAGCAGCGACGCCGCCTGCATGATCTGCCCGGACTGGCAGTAGCCGCATTGCGGCACCTGCTCGGCGATCCACGCCTTCTGCAAGGGATGGTCGCCCTTGGCGGCGAGGCCTTCGATGGTGGTGATCTTCTTGCCGGCGACATCGCCGACCATGGTCTGGCACGAACGCACGGCTTCGCCGTTGACGTGAACGGTGCAGGCCCCGCACAGGCCGGCACCGCAGCCGAACTTGGTGCCGGTCATCTGCAATTGCTCGCGGATCGCCCAGAGGAGCGGCGTGTCGTTCGCCGCATCCACGGACAGACTCCGCCCGTTGATGGTGAGAGTTGGCATAGGCGTCTTCCCCTGCCGGTGCATGAAGCCGCTTACGGCGGCAACTTGTGTTGACGGACGCCCACCGGGCCGGCGCCAGCCTTGCTCGCAAGAATGATCGGGTTCAGGCGCAGAGGCAAATGCAATTTGGAATCGATCGAAACAAACACCGGCGCGCGCATCTTGTGCGTTGCGAGAACAGCGGTGATGCAGCGGCTGAACGCAACAGAGTGCACGCCAATCATGCAGGCTATCGCGTCACGGCGGTTTCTTCCAGGTAACTTGGCGGGCTAGAGTACGAGCCCACGTTGGGCGTCCCTTCTCCCCTTGCGGGAGAAGGTGGCATAGGCGGCCTTCGGCCGCCGTTCTAAAATGGACGCCGAAGCGAAGCTTCGGCTACGGCGCCGGATGAGGGGTATCTCTCCGCGGCCTCAACAGACAGTTTCGTGCGCGGATAGAACCCCTCACCCGTCTCGCCGCTTACGCGGCGAGCCACCCTCTCCCGCAAGGGGAGAGGGTGCACCGTCGTCGCGGCGAGAACAGAACAAAGGACGGAAACAATGCCTGGGATCAATAGGGACGGCGTCGAAATCTACTACGAGGTTCATGGCGAAGGTCCATCGCTGCTGCTCACCCACGGCTATTCGTCGACGTCGGCGATGTGGCATGGGCAGGTGGAGGCGCTTGCCAGGGATCACAAGCTGATCTTGTGGGACATGCGCGGTCACGGCCAGTCCGATTATCCCGACGATCCCGCCGCCTACAGCGAAGCGCTCACGGTCGGCGACATCGCCGCGATCCTCGATGCGGTCGGCACTGAGCGCGCCATCATCGGCGGGCTGTCGCTCGGCGGCTACATGTCGCTCGCCTTCACTCGCGCGCATCCAAAGCGCGTCCGCGCGCTGCTGATCATCGACACCGGCCCCGGCTTCAAGAAGGACGACGCACGCGAGGCCTGGAACGCGCGGGCGCTCGCCACTGCCGACAAGTTCGATCGCGAAGGGCTCGACGTGCTGAAGGCGGCGACGCGCGAGCGCGCCACCGCGAACCATCGCAATGCCAGGGGATTGGCGCTCGCCGCACGCGGCATGCTGACCCAGCGCGATGCGAAGGTGATCGAGCTGCTGCCGGAGATCAAGATGCCCAGCCTGATCGTCATCGGCGCCGACGACACGCCGTTCCTCGCTGCGTCGGACTACATGGCGGCGAAAATTCCCGGCGCACAAAAAATCGTGATCCCCGCGGCCGGACACGCCGTCAACATCGATCAGCCGCAGGCTTTTGTTGACGCGGTGCTGCCTTTCCTGAAGAACTTGCCGGAATAGGACGATCTGACGGGAACACAGGCAATGAAGCGAGCGATGTTGGCTGCGGGCGCGGTGTTGCTGTCAGTATCCGCGCAAGCCGAGCCGTTCGGCGGGACACCGCCCCGCCTGCCCTTCGTCGCGACCTTGTCGAACAACACGCCGCTCGCCTTCGGCATGGATGCCGGGCAAACCGCGCGGGCGCTGGGGCAACCGCTGCAATATGTACGGGGACGTCCCGGCAACGAGATATATCTCGCGCTTCGCAACATCGGCGGCAGCGGACTGATCCCGTACCGTCACCGCCTGTTCCTGCAATTCCGTCATGGCCGGCTGGCGGGATGGAAGGAGGATTACGGCGAGAACTGGATGTGGGAGTGAGAGCGGGCGCACAAGCGCATCCCCTCATCCTGAGGAGCTTGCAATGCAAGCGTCTCGAAGGATGAAGGCCCCCGCTGCTGCATCTCGGCCTCTATCCTTCGAGACGCGCGCCAAGGGCGCGCTCCTCAGGATGAGGGGTGAGATTTGAGTTCGTAATAACAAGAAGGACAACCCACGTGGGACAAGACATCAAGCTGACGGCCTCCGACAATTTCCAGCTCGGTGCCTATCGCGCTGACCCCGCGGGGACGGCGAAGGGGGCGGTGGTGGTGATCCAGGAAATTTTTGGGGTCAACCATCACATCCGCTCGGTCTGCGATCGCCTCGCCGGGGAAGGCTATGTCGCGATCGCCCCGTCGATCTTCGACCGGACCTCGCCGGGCTTCCAGTCCGGCTACACGCCCGACGAGATCGCGGAAGCGCGCAAGTTCGTTGCCAATCCGGATTGGGACGCGATGCTGCGCGACACGCAGGCGGCGATCGATGCGGTGAAGAGCGTCGGCCCGGTCGGCATCATCGGCTTTTGCCTGGGCGGCAGCGTCGCCTTCGTCGCGGCGACGCGGCTGTCCGGCCTGAAGGCCGCGATCGGCTATTACGGCGGCGCCGTCGTGCGCTTCGCCGACGAAACACCCAAAGTGCCGACGCAGCTGCATTTTGGCGAGAAGGATGCCGGCATTCCCCAGACCGACGTCGAAACCATCAAGGCGAAACGTCCCGATGTCGAGGTCTTCGTCTATCCGGGCGCCCAGCACGGCTTCCATTGCGACGAGCGGGCGAGCTACGACAAGGCCAGCGCCGACATCGCCTGGCCGCGCAGCATGGAATTTTTCGCCAGGCATTTAAAATAGCCGGCCGTCATGCGCGGGCTTGACCCGGGCATCCATCAGGCGAAGCTTTTCGTCGATTGATGGATTGCCGGGTCAGGCCCGCAATGACACCTCAGCAGGAATCGGGTGGCTGCATCCTGCTGCCCGGCGATAGAGCTGGCCGATCAAGCCAACTCACGCCGGGAGATCGTCATGCAGCAGGCCAATACGAACATCGTCATCCGCAATCCGTTCGGCACCATGGACGTGCCCGCGCCGGATGATCGCGACGTCATGGATTATGCCGCAATCGCCACGCTTGCCGGCGATGCCGCCGACCTCAACGCGGCGGCTTGGGCAAAAATCGCGGCACGGTCAGACCCGCTCGACGGTATCTGGGCCAGCCGCTGGAATGGCGGCGCAGATCCGACCATTGCCGGCGATACGCCGCAAGCCTGGAAAGAAGGACGCGCGGAAGTGCGGGTCGCAGGCGGACGCATCTATCTGCGCTTCGATTGGGATCACGGCCGACGGCACGGGCTGATCGATGCTGCGCGCGAGGGCGCGCGCCTGGTGGGGAAATACATCAACCTAACCAATCCCGCGATCACGCGGCCATGGATCGGGCGCGTGGTCGATGCCGCGCGCATCGACGGATGTTTTCCGAACGGGCGGCTGGATTTCAGAAGGTGAGCTAGAACCAGCGTTCGCCGACGAACACGGTGTCGCCGGGGCTCAAGGGAGTGCCGAGCGGCACCACGGCGCGCATGGCGCCGCCGGCTTCGGTGTGCGTAACGGTGACCACGTCGCGCTTGGCGCGCGGCGAGAAGCCGCCGGCGATCGCGACGGCGCTTTCGACCGTCATGTTCGGCACGTAAGGATACTGGCCAGGCGCGGAGACTTCGCCGAGAATGAAGAACGGGCGATAGGCCTCGATCTCGACGGCGACGGAGGGCTCGCGGATGTAGCCGTTGCGCAGCCGTGCGGCGATCTCGCCGGCAAGGCCCGCCGGCGTGCGGCCGCGTGCCGGCACGCCGCCGATCAGCGGCATGGTGATGGAGCCGCCGGCGTCGATCGCGTAGCTGTTGGTGAGACCTTCCTGGCCGTAGACCACGACGCGCAGCCTGTCGCCGGCATCGAGATGGTAAGAGGCGTCATAGCGAACAGGCGCCGCCATCGGCGCGGCATAACCGACCGGCATGGGCGCCGGCGAGGAGGCAAAGGAATTGCTGAGCGCTGCGATGGCGCCGCCGCCGCTGCCGACGACGACCGGCTGCGGCGCGTTGTACGGCTGGCCATAGGCCATCGAATCGAGATCGGCGCGCGGCTGCACATAGGCGACGGGACCAGCGGTTTGCATGCAGCCGCCAAGGGTCAGCGCGGCGGACGCTGCCAAGGACGCTGCCAAGGACGCTGCCAACTTCGACCATCGAAACGCGCGTGCAACCGGCACCGGACCTATCCCTCGAAACGAGACAGATCCAGTGATGCACCGGTTATGGTTAATAAAGCGTTGAGGGGGCGGGTGGCGCCTCAGCAGCGTGAGCAAAGGGGCAAGGTGCGCTCCCTCTCCCGCTTGCGGGAGAGGGTTGGGGAGAGGGTGTCTCCGCACAGGGACTGTCCCCCAGAGGATAGAACCCTCACCCGGCGCTATGCGCCGACCTCCCCCGCAAGCGAGAGAGGTGCACCACCTTCGTGGTTAGACCTACGCGCTCACACCCGCGCCGATCGGGCAGGACACGCCGGTGCCGCCCAGGCCACAATAGCCGGCGGGATTCTTGGCCAGATATTGCTGATGATAGTCCTCGGCAAAGTAGAATTCGCCGGCGGGTGCGATCTCGGTGGTGATGGTGCCGAGACCTTTTGCAGTAAGCGCCTTCTGATAGAGCACCTTCGATTGATCGGCCGCTTTCTTCTGCGCGTGTGAAGTGGTGTAGATCGCGCTTCGATATTGCGTGCCGACGTCGTTGCCCTGACGCATGCCTTGCGTCGGGTTGTGGCTCTCCCAGAACGTCTTCAACAGCTTCTCGTACGACACCTTGTTCGGATCGAACACGACCAGCACCACTTCGGTGTGACCGGTGCGGCCCGAGCAGGTCTCTTCATAGGTCGGGTTCGGCGTGTGGCCGCCGGCATAGCCGACGGCGGTGGCGTAAACGCCCTCGCCGAGCTCCCAGAACTTGCGCTCGGCGCCCCAGAAGCAGCCGAGCCCGAACACGGCCTGCTCGAGACCAGCGGGATAAGGCGGCTGCAACTTCGCGCCGTTGACGAAATGGGTGGTCGCGGTCGGAATGGCTTGCGCACGGCCCGGCAGCGCTTCCGTGGCGCTCGGCAATGCGGTGGTTTTGCGCATGAACAGCATGGACGGATCTCCAAGAACGAGCTGCCCGTCGCCAAGGACAAGCTATTGAGCCAAGGCAATGAGCCAAGCGCTCAGGCGGCGCGCTCGCGATCAGTTGGGAATATAGGTCTTTACGCGCAAAGGGGCAGCCCTGTTACGCCGCGCGCGGCCGCTTCAGTCGCGCGAATTGAAAGCTCAATCCCGGGAATAGCCGATCAGCGGCTTGCGCGGGCGGAACAGGATCATCAGGAGGATGCCGAGAATGCCGAGGACAGCGAAAACCGGCTGATCCAGCACCAGCCGGATCACCGAGGTCCAGAGCCAGGGCGCCTTGGCCTCGACCCAGGTCCGGAATGCCGTCTGGCTGGCCTGATTGATGTCGTTCCAGAACTGGCCGAAGCGGGTGAACCGCAGGGTCTGGTCGGCCACCCAGCGGGCGCCGTCATAGACCATGAAGATGAACCCGCCGGCGAGCAGCAACAGCCCAATCAGTCGGAAAAAGCCGCGGATCATGCCTCACCCTATATAGTCGTCCGATCGGACGACCCTCGGAACGCCGCCAGCCAATACAAGGGAGACGGCAGAAATTCAACCTCTTCAGGGCGTTACGGCACTCATCCCCACCCTGAGGGGCTGCTTTTGCAGCCCGGGAAAGCGTTGACGGTGCCAAAGACCCTCTCTATAAGGGCGCCAACTGGCGGCGGGCGCAATCCTGCCGCCGCTGTTCTTTGAGCAGATGCAGGCTCCTTGGGCTTAGAGGCTCTTTGGGCTTAGAGGCTCCTTGGGGCCTCAGAGACAGCCGCAAGGCCGTCGCTCTTGTTCCAGGAATAGCCTAGCAACCGAACACCCTAATTCCGAGCGTCGATTACGCGGTCAAGCAAGCCGGCGCTACCCGACCAAGACGCGACCGGTACCCGCAAAGGACATTGAGACCATGGCCAATACCACCTCCGCCAAGAAAGCGACGCGCAAGATCGCCCGCCGCACCGCCGTCAACAAGTCGCGCCGCACCCAGATGCGCGGTGCCGTGCGTAACGTCGAAGAAGCGATCAAGACCGGCGATCGCGCCGCTGCCGTGACGGCGCTGGCGAATGCCGAGCCCGCCTTGATGCGCGCCGCGCAGCGAAACATCATTCATAAGAACAATGCCAGCCGCAAAGTCTCGCGGCTCACCGCGCAGATCGCCAAGCTCGCCAAGTAAGCTCACCAAGTAAGCTCGCGAGTGATCTAGCAGCATTCGTTCGATCGGACGATCCGGTCGCACATCGCATACGTCAAACAGCCCGGCATCACGCCGGGCTTTTTTGTTGCTTGCCATATTCACGCAAGCAGTCACGCACCGAGCGACCTTCGATCGGAGGATTGCGGCGTTTGCACCATGACGTGTCCCGTAGTTTTACCTGCGAACGGTTTTGCAACAGCGGAAACTTCCACCGC